>NZ_RAWC01000001.1:0-135193 GCF_003611685.1 Corallococcus sp. CA049B
GTAAGATTGGTATAAGAGACAGGGTTGAAGGGGGAGAGGGTCGGGCTAAGCTGGCTGAATCGCTTGCATTTTCCGGTCTGTTGTCCTAGGCAGTCAAGGCCCGGATGAGGGGGTGTTGACACTCATGCATCCCCACCGGCCGGGCTACCAACAACACGGCGCCGCGAGACCTTCCGCAAGGTGATTCGCGGGCGCTTCCGACCGTGAAGTGACCACAATGGACGGTTTGAATCCCCGGAAGGCCTTCTCCCTCCTGTTCATCATCGGCATCGCCGTGGTGTTCACGCTCCAGTTCGGCCCTGGCAGCAACGGGTTCGCGGACACGGGCAGCCAGGCGCCCACCGCCAGCGCGGTGGCCACGGTGAACGGCAAGGAGATCCCTGTACGCGACTTCAGCATGGCCTGGTCGCGGCAGATGAACTTCCTGCGCTCGCAGGGCAGCCCCATCCCGGAGTCGATGGCCCGCCAGTTCGGCCTGGACAAGCAGGTGCTCGACCGGCTGGTGAACGCGGAGCTGCTCGCCCAGTCCGCGGAGCGCCACGGCATCACCCCGTCGGACGAGGAGCTGCGCAAGGTCATCCACGAGAACACCGACTTCCACACCAAGGAAGGCGCGTTCGACTTCGCCCGCTACCAGCAGGTGCTGCGCGACTTCTACCGCCGCACGCCGCAGGAGTACGAGGAGGAGCTGCGCCGCCAGATGGCCGCCCAGAAGATGCTGGACGTGGTGCGCACGGGCGCCGTGGTGTCGGACGACGAGGTCCGCGCCCGCTACGAGAAGGAAGGCAACCAGGCGAAGCTGGTGTTCGCCCGCTTCCTGCCCACCATGTTCGCGGACAAGGTCCCCGCGCCCACGCCCGCGAAGCTCGCGGAGTTCCAGAAGACGCACGAGAAGGAGATCGCCGACTATTACGCGGCGAACAGCTTCGTCTACAACGTGCCGGAGCGGATCCGCGCCCGCCAGATCCTCGTGAATGTGGCCCCGGACGCCACGCCCGAGCAGAAGGCCCAGGCGAAGGCGAAGGCGGAGGACCTCCGCAAGCAGATTGAGGGCGGCAAGGACTTCGCCACGCTGGCGAAGGAGACCAGCGACGACACCGCCACCAAGGCGAAGGGCGGCGAGCTGGGCTGGGTGGAGCGCACCACGTGGGACCCGGCGCTGGCCGACGCGGCGTTCACGCTGAAGGCCGGGCAGGTGACGCAGCCGGTGGAGTCCGCGCTGGGCGTGCACCTGGTGAAGGTGGAGGAGAAGAAGGACGCCCAGGCCAGGAAGCTGGAGGACGTGAAGACTGAAATCGCCACCACCCTCTTCAAGCAGGAAGAGGCCAAGGGCCTGGCCAAGGCGGAGGCCGAGAAGGCGCTGGCGGCGGCGAAGGCCGGCAAGTCCCTGAAGGAGCAGTTCCCGGTGCCCGCCGGCCAGCAGCCCGCGCTCTTGCGCTTCGAGGCGGAGACGAAGCCGGAGGCCGTGGAGACGGACAGCTTCACCGCGCAGGGTGACTCCGTGCCGCACCTGGGGCCGGCGCCGGGCCTGGTGAAGGCCACCTTCGAGGCCAACGGCCCGGTGGTGCTGGGCGAGGTCTTCACCGTGGGCGAGGCGAACATCGTCGCGCAGGTGGTGGAGCGCGAGAAGCCGGACACCGCGGGCTTCGACAAGCGCAAGGAGGAGCTGCGCACCCAGGCCCGTCAGGCCAAGCAGATCGAGCTGACGGAGTCCTTCCTCAAGTCGCTGAAGAAGAGCGGCAACGTCGTCACCAACACCGAGGCCATCGACTCGGTGCTGGGCTCCGCGGGGTAGTCACCCGCCGGAGCGGGCGTAGGGGACCTCCAGCGGGGTCCCCTCCGTCGAAGGGGCCTCGGCGACCGCGATGCGGTCCCGGCCCCGGCCCTTGGCCGCGTACATGGCGAAGTCCGCCGCGCGGATGAGGTCCGTGGCGGTGGTGGCGTGCCCCGGGAAGGAGGCCACCCCGACGCTCGCGGTGAGCGCCACGTCCAGCCCCTGCTCGCGCAGGAAGCGCTGGGCGCGGAACGCCTCGCAGATGCGCTGGGCGATGACCTGGGCCCCTTCCGTGTCCGTCTCAATCAACATCACCGCGAACTCGTCGCCGCCGTAGCGGAAGACGGCGTCCAGGTTGTGGCGGCCCAGGCTGATGAGCAGGTCCCCCACCTCCTTGAGCGTGGCGCTGCCCACCAGGTGCCCGTGCCGGTCGTTGATGGACTTGAAGTGGTCCAGGTCCAGGAACACGAGCGACAGCGGGTGGCGGAAGCGCGCCGAGCGCTTCACCTCCTGCTCCAGCTGCGCGCGCAGGTGCCGCGCGTTGAAGCAGCCGGTGTGCTCGTCCGTGATGGTGAGCTCCTGGACGCGGCGGAAGTTGCGCGCGTTCTCGATGGCGATGGCCGCGTAGTCCGCGATGGCGGACAGGGCCGTGAGGTCGTCATGCGTGAAGCCCGGCTCCGTGGGGCCGTTGACCAGCTCAATCACGCCCAGCACGCGCTCGCGCGCCACCAGGGGCACGGCGAGCAGCGAGCGGGTGTGGAAGGCGGAGGCCTCGTCGAAGCGGGGCGCGAAGCTGGAGTCGCCGGCCACGTCGTGGACGAGCCGCGCGACGCCGGAGGAGAACACCGCCCCGGCGATGCCTTCCCCCGGGTTGAGCTGGAGGGCCTTGAGCGCTTCGGCGCCCTCCCCCACGGCGATTTCGAAGTAGAGCTTTCCGCTGCGCTCGTCCTGGAGGATGAGCGACCAGTTGCGCGGCTTGAGCAGCGCACTGACCTTCTGCATCACCAGCGCGAGCACTTCGCGCAGCTCCAGCGTGGAGGTCAGCGCCTTGGCCATCTCGTTGTAGGCGGCCAGTTGCTCCACTGTCCGCTTCATGGCCGACAGGAGGTCCGCGGGGTTCATCGAGGTGCCCTCTGGAGCGCAAGTCTGCTAAGGCCCGCGGGCGCGAAACATTTCGCACCCGCCCATGGATCCAACCGCTCGCTTCGTTCTCGCCTCCGCATCGCCCCGGCGCAAGGATTTATTGGCCCAGCTGGGCCTTCGCTTCACCGTGGCGGCGGCGGATATCGATGAAACGCCGATGGCCGGAGAAATTGCGTCGAAGTACGTGCTCCGGCTGGCCGAGGAGAAGGCCCGCACGGTCGCCACCCGACACCCGGACGCATGGGTGCTGGCCGCGGACACGACCGTGGCCCTGGGGTCGGAGCTGCTGGGCAAGCCCCGGGACGCGGAGGAGGCGCGGCGGATGATCGCCCGGCTGTCCGGCCGGGTGCATGAGGTCTTCACCGGCATCGCGGTGGCGGGCCGCGCCCAGGGGGCCCAGGTGGTGCGCACGCAGGTGACCTTTCGCGCGCTCTCGCCAGATGAGATTGCCTGGTACGCGGACACCGGCGAGCCCCTGGACAAGGCGGGCGCCTACGCCATCCAGGGCAAGGGCGGCTTCCTGGTGCAGGGCATCGAGGGCAGCCACTCGAACGTCGTGGGCCTGCCGCTGGGTGAGACGCTGGCGCTGCTGAAGCGCGTGGGCATGCCGCTTCCCTGGACGGAAGGTCAGCGATGAGCAGCGTGGCGGACAACCTGGCGCGGGTGCGCGAGCGCGTGGCGAAGGCCTGCGCGAGCGCAGGGCGGCCGGAGTCGTCGGTGACGCTGGTGGCCGTGTCCAAGCTCAAGCCCGCGGCGCTCATCCGCGAGGCGTATGCCGCGGGGCAGCGCGACTTCGGGGAGAACTACGCCCAGGAGCTGCGGGACAAGGCCGAGGAGCTCCAGGACCTGGACGGCCTGCGCTGGCACGCCATCGGGTCGCTGCAGACGAACAAGGTGAAGTACGTGGCCCGCGTCGCGCACGCCTTCCACGCGCTGGAGCGGCTGGACGTCGCCAGGGAGCTGTCCAAGCGGCGCGAGGGGACGGCTCCCCTGCCCTGCTACGTGGAGCTCAACCTGGGCGGCGAGGACACCAAGCACGGCCTCACGCCGGACGCGCTGGGCGGCTTCCTGGCGCAGGTGCGCGAGCTGCCGAACCTCCAGGTGGTGGGGCTGATGGCGCTGCCGCCGCCCACGGACGACGTGGCGCGGATGCGCGAGGGCTTCGCCCGGCTGCGCGAGCTGGCGCGGTCGCATGCGCTGACGGCCCTGTCCATGGGCACCACGCACGACTTCGAGCAGGCCATCCTGGAGGGCGCCACCGTCGTGCGCGTGGGCACCGCCATCTTCGGCGAGCGCGCCTGAGGTTCCGCTCACAGCTCCCGGAACCGCACCCGCCCCTCCTGGTTGATGAGCGCCTTGTACTCACAACCGCAGTAGTTGCAGCGCACCTCGTCCCCGTCGGTGAACGTCTCGTCCACGGGGTTGTTGGCGTTGCAGCCGGGGCAGTCGAACTCCTTCAACACGCGGCTGCCGCGGGCGCCTGATTCCTTGGCGAAGTCGTCGTCGTCGAACTGGAAGTCGTTGGCCATGGCCCGGACGCTAGCACCGGGCATGGCGCCCGGGGGTGCCCTGCTGGGCATCCAGGCGGGCTCGCGGGACTGTCCGCCATTTGTCAGGGGCCCTTGCGGGCGTGTACCCCTGCGGGCCGCCATTTCCGTCCCCTGTCAGTCTTTCACAGGCGCGTCTGGAGGGCGGACGGACGGCTTTGAATGCTGTCCCACGGCCGTCCGTCCTGGAAATGTCCGGTGGCGGGGGCGGTTGCGCAGCACGGTTGGCTTGGGCGGGCCGGCCACCTAACTTGCAAGCAAGGGAGCACACCCGATGCGCAGTCTGTCCAGGTGGGGGTTCACGGCGGCGGTGGTGGGACTCATGGGGTCCACGCTGGCGCATGCCCAGGAGCCCACCGGCGCGGCGTTCGGCCCGGGTGAGCAGGCCCAGTACCGGGTGCGCTACCTGGGGCTGACGGCCGGCACGGCGACGGTGACGGTGGGCGCGCCCATGACGCAATGGGGCCAGAGCGTGTGGCCCATCGTGTCCACGGCGAAGTCGGATGACCTGGTGGGCGTCTACCCCATCAAGAGCCGCTTCGTGTCGTACTGGAACGCGGGGGCCCAGCGGGTGGCGGGGAGCGACCTGCACTCGGAGGAGAACCGCAAGCGCCGCCGCCAGCGCATCCAGATGTCGGCGGACGGAGCGGGCGCGAAGGTCATCAAGCAGAAGGAGAGCGACGCGCCGCGCGAGTCGGAGCACACGCTGCCCGAGGGCACCATGGACGTGGCGGGCGCGACCTTCGCGCTGCGCGGCCAGGAGCTGGTGGTGGGCCGCTCCTATTCATATCCGGTGTTCACCGGCAGCAAGCAATTCACCATGAGCGCCACGGTGGAGGGCCGCGAGACGGTGACGACGCCCGCGGGTGCTCGGGACACGTTCAAGGTGCGCGTGCGCACCGACTTCGGCGGCAAGCTGGAATCCAAGCGCGACATGGTGGCGTACCTCAGCGCGGATGCGCATCACGTGCCGGTGCGACTCGAAGCGGACTTCGCGCTGGGCACCGTCGTGGCGGAGCTCACGGATTACAAACCGGGCCGCGTGGTGGCGGCGGTGGCCCGGGCGGACAACTCGGTCGACTGAAAAGCGTCGTCCGCCAACCAGGGGAAGGCAGGGGGCATGGGCGTGGGTTGGGCATGGGCAGTGGCCGCGGCGCTTTCCGCCGCGCCGGGCGGCGTGCAGGTCGTGTCCCCGCTGGTGAAGGTGCGGCCGGACGCGACGCCGAAGGGCGCGAAGGAGGCCCGCCTCAGCGCGGCCCGGGGTGAATGCGAGGGCACGCAGCTGGTGCTCCCCCAGGGCGTGACGCGCGTGACGATGAAGCCCCTGGCCCTCAAGGGGCCGGGCGCGCCGCTCACCGTGGACGCGTGGCGCGAGGCCTACCTGGACGTGAAGACGCCCTCCAATGGAGAGGGTAGGACGGGCCCGTGGCCCGACGCGCTGGTGCCCCTGTCCGCGCCCGCCAATCCCAGACATCCGACGGTCGTCTACGTGGAGGTCTGCGTTCCGGCGAAGCAGGCCCCGGGCACCTATACGGGGAGCCTGAGCGCGGCGGTGGATGGCAAGGCGCTGCCGGCCGTTCCCTTCAGCGTGGAGGTGCAGCCCTTCGAGCTCCCCGCGACGTCGTCGCTGCCCAACAGCTTCGGCATCTCGCTGTACAGCATCTCGAAGGGGCACGGCATCCCGGCGGAGTCGCCGGAGGCGAAGGCGCTCCTGCGCGAGTACGGCAAGGCGCTCCTGGAGCACCGCGTGAGCGCGCACGGCATGGGCATGGACCCGCCGCCGGTGAAGTTCCAGGACGGCCGCGCGGTGCTGGACTGGACCGCGTATGACGCGGAGATGGCGCCCTTCCTGGACGGCAGCGTGCTGCCCTCCGGCGCGCGCTTCACCACGGTGGACGTGCGAGACAACCGCAAGGCCTCCACGGACGCGGAGAAGTCCGCGTACTACCGCGCCTTCCAGAAGCACTTCGAGGACAAGGGCTGGAAGGCGCAGCTCTTCTTCTACGCCAAGGATGAGCCCAAGCCCGCGGACTTCCCGCTGGTGAAGGCGCAGTCCAAGCGCGTGCGCGACGCGGGGGCGGACATCCCGGTGCTCGTCACCACGGCGTTGAACCCGGCGCTCTTGGGCTCCGTGGACATCCTCACGCCCATCATCAACTGCTTCTACCCGCGCGAGGGCCCGCAGACGTGCCACCACGTGGCCAACGCCGCGACCGCGCGCACGCGGCTGCCGGCGCGCGCGAAGGTGTGGTGGTACCAGAGCTGTATGGCCCACGGCTGCACGGGCGGCCCGCCGCCGGACAAGGCGCTGGACAAGGCGTACAGCGACTGGGCCTCGTACATGGTGGACCACCCCGCCCCGCTCAACCGCGCCATGGGCCCGCTGGCCTTCGAAAGCGGCGTGGACGGCGAGCTCTATTTCGACACCGTCTTCGCCTACAACACGAAGAAGGACGTCTGGGCGGACCTCTTCGAGTTCGGCGGCAACGGCGACGGCACCCTCTTCTACCCGGGCACGCCCGCGAAGCTGGGGGGCACGGAGCACCAACCCGTGGTGTCCCTGCGGCTGAAACACATCCGTGACGGCCTGGAGGACTACGAATACCTGCGCCTGCTCACCTCGCTGGGCGACGGCGCCTTCGCGAAGGCGGCGGCGAAGCGGCTGGCGAAGTCCGGGTACGAAATCTCGCGCGACCCGGCGGAATGGGAAGCGGTGCGCAAGGAAGTGACCGAGCGCATCGTGAAGCGGAAATCGGCTGAACAAGCGAAGCGCTCCGGACGTCGGACTTCCGGGGGAACCCCGTAGTCACTCCCCCCTGGGAGGAAGCAGAATGAAGCCCATGCGCACCCTCGTCGCGGCCTGCCTCGCCTTCAGCGCCCTTGGCGCCATCCCGGGTCAGGCCCAGGAGGCCCCGCCCCGTCCGTCGAACATCCTGCGTCCGCTCACGCTCCCGGCGCCGGCGGACTCCGCCGACCCGGCGAAGCCCGCGGCGAGCGAGGAGAACACCGGCGACGCGTCCTCCACCGCGGCCCCCGACGAGCCCGTCGTCGCGGTGAAGCCATGCGAGCAGGGCCTGCCCGTGCTGCGCTCGCCGCTGGCCTTCAAGCCGGGGGAGCTGCTCGAGTTCGACATGGACGCCATGGGCGCGAAGGCGGGCAAGCTCACCATGCGCGTGCAGCGCCCCGCCAACGGCTCGCTGCCGGTGCTGGTGGAGGCGCAGACGAACACGCTGTTCTCCAAGGTGCGCCGGGTGCGCGGCAGCGCGACCAGCTACCTGCACCCCAAGACGCTGCGCCCCTCGCGCTACACCGAGGAGGCCGTGGAGAACGAGCAGCGCCGCAAGGTGAACGTGGACTTCGGCGCGCAGGACAAGAGCGTCAAGGTGGACTACCAGATTGGGGATCGCCCCAAGGGCCACTTCAACTACGCCTTCGACAAGGACGGCCTGGACGTCGCGGGCGCCATCTACCTTATCCGCCAGCTGCCCCTGAAGAAGGACCTGCCGGTGTGCTTCGACGTGTACGGCATCCGCCGCATGTGGCGCATGACGGCCACCGTGGTGGATCGCGAGCACGTGTCGCTGCCCCTGGGTGAGTTCGACGCCTGGCACCTGGCCGGCACCGCCGTGCGCCTGGACCGGCCCTCGCAGACGCGCGACGTGCACGTCTGGATTACCGACGACGACCGCCGCCTCCCGCTGGCCGCTGTGGGCGCCATCGACCTGGGCGCGGTGCGGCTGACGCTGTCCGGCGTGAAGCGCCCCGGTGAAAAGCCCATGGAGGCGCAGGGCAAGGAAGACCTCAAGTGGTGACGCGGGGTTGAGCCCCCGCCCCTGGCCCGCCTCCCCCTGGGAGCGCGGGCTTTTCATTGCCCATGAATTGGGACTGGCCTGAGCCAGAACCGGTCCAATGGCTCGCGGAAGGACTCGCGGCGCGTGTTCGACACGCCGTGCCGGGTGCTGGAGCTGGGAGGCGGGCGGGCCCGGCCTCAGCCGTGGCGGATCATCCCCGCGGCCTGCGCCAGGCGGCGGCGCAGCTGGGTCACCACCTCGTGCAGGTCCTCCAGGCGCTGGAGCGCGTGCAGGTTCTCGCCCGCGTTCATCAGGGCGACCGGCGTCAGCGTCTCGCGGTGGAGGGCCAGGAGCAGATCGTAGAAGTGCGCCTGCACATCGCCCAGGGCATCCAGGCCTTCGCGGAGGTCGTCCTCCACGAAGTCCAGGAGGACGGTGGCGTCCTCGCGAGCAGGCAGCGTCCGGGCCAGCCGCTCCACCGCCCCGCGGACGGGGTCGGAACGGCGCAACATCGCGGGAGTGGCGAGGGCTGCGACGGGAGGGGACATGCCCAGGACGCTACAGGCCCGTAGCGCCCGGTCAATTTTCCCACCCCCTGCCCGCCGGTGCGAAGGGCGGCCCCGTCAGAGGCGCGCCTCGGAAACCTGTCCGACTGTCGGACAGGTTTGAATCGCGCCGGCCGGGCAGGTGGACCGCCTCCATGACCGGGCCTGGCGCCGCTCCCCAGCGCGGTCAGGGGAGCGGGCGGCGGCGCGGCGCTTCCTCAGCGCACCGGCCCCGCGGCACCGCCTGCCGGAGCCGGGGCAGGAGCCGCGGCGGGCGCGGCGTTGGCCGGGGCCGGGGTGGCTGGCAACGCGGTGCCCGGCGAGGAGTTGAGTGGCGCGGGCGTCCCCACGAGCGGCGTTGGCGCGCCGGTGTTGAGCGGCGCGGGCGTGCCCACGAGGGGCGGCGCCGGCGTGCTGGAGGACTGCGACAGCGGCGGCACCGTGGCGAGAATGCCCGGGCTCACCTGGGTGGTGCCCACGAAGTTGTTGAAGTCCGGCGCGGACAGCTGCGGCGCGGTGAAGCCCCCCACGGACACGCCCGCCACCGTCGGCGGCGTGGCGAACGTCCCCTGCCCCACCGTGGCCGGGGAGCCCGGCGACACGCCCGACACCACCGGGGGCGGATTGGCCGGCGCCGAGGGCGCGAACGTACCGCTGAAGGTCGAAGGCCCCTGCGCGGGCAGCGCGGCCGCCGGAGGCAGGTTGGCCGGCGTCCCCACCGTGCCGCTCCCCGCGCTCACCGCGGTGGGAGTCGTGCCCGTCGTGGTCACGACGCCCGCCGTCCCCGCCGTACCGCTGCCTCCCGTGCCCTGCGCGAAGTGCGGCGCGGACATGGGTGCCACCGCCGCCGGGAACGCCGTGGGCAGCACCGGCGTCAGCGTCCCGAGCGCCGAGGGCAACTCACCCGTCGTGGGAACCACCGCCAACGACGGCACCTGCGTCCCCTCCACGTCGATGGACACGTTGTCGTAGAGGAACTGGATGAACCCGCGCGGCTCCGCCCGCGGCGGCAGGTTCCACACCACCACCACCAGCTCCGTGTCCCCCGGCCGCGCTTCGCGCAACAGCCGCTTCGTGTCGTCATCCGAGTACGTGCCCGCGTCCAACGCCGCCGCGTGCACCAGCGCGGAGTCCGTCAGCAGCGTCCCGTTGCGCCACACGCTGCCAATGCCCCAGACGGCCATCGCCGCGTGCGCACGCGTCGTGGCGCGCCAGCCAATGCCTGTCTCACCGTAGATGGGCGTGCCCATCAGCACCCCGCCCTCGATGAGATGCGGCGGCGGTGCAGGGAGCGGCCCGGCGGGCGCCCGCGACATCGCCTGAACGGGCGGGAAGCCCGCTTGCGTCAGCTCCACGCGGTACTCGGTGCCACCCACGCGCAGGCTCGCGGTGAGCCGCGCCTTGTCGCCGAAGGTCGCGTTCGCCACGCCGACCCGGTCCTGCACGGAGAGCGACGCCTGCCCCGTGCCGCGCTCGGTCAGGTCACCGAATGGAAGCGTACCCTGGAAGAAGTAACCGTCCGGCTGCTCGGTCCTCGCGCTGGCCTCCCGGCCCTCGAACGTGACCCCATCGCCCCCTGGCGCCGCCGCCAGGACACCGGACAGCAAGATGCTCGTGATTGGACCCGCCATCGACGCTGCCTCCCTTGAACTTGAAGGTAGGCAGCGGAGCGGGCCGTGGCACGCCCCGGACTAAATCAGACCGCGGGCGCGGCGGATCTGCTCGACGGTCTTGTTGTACTCGATGTCGAAGGCGCTCGTGCCTTCCTGCAGGTGCTTCAGCCGCGAGCGGGCCTCCCGGTCGATCTCGTCGTCGACGTCCAGGTGCTTCTTCATGCCCTGGAACATCTTCTGACGCAGCACGTTGTCGGGGGAGTAGACCTCCTCGACGTTCCGGCTGATGAGGAGGAACTCAATCATCTGGTTGATGACGTACTCGATGCCCTCGTCCCCCATCTTGAAGCCGCGCACGTCCGCCATCTCGCGCTTCACCTGGTTGAACTTGGAGTAGTCATATCCCCGACGCTCCAGGGCCTCGCGCGTCGCCTGGTTCACACGCTCTTCGTTGGCGAGGTACTCGCGCATGATGGCGGAGAGATCCATCTCGGCGTCGGCCACGCGCATCGGCTCCACCTCGATGTCCCCGTCCTGCATGAGCTGCTGAATGGCCTCGCGCGAGATGATCGGGATCACCTTCGGATACAGCCTCATGTCGGTCCCTCGTCCTCTTCAAACGTGCTCGGATCTTCAACCGCTATAAATCAGCGCCGAGCATGGTCGCAATGAAAAACCCTAGGAACGTCGCGGGTTCCAGCGGCCAGTCCCCCCGGCGTCCGAAGCGGAACTTAATCATGCCGCACCGGGTGGCGACCCTCCATCCGCTTTTTCGTGCACGGGTTCGGAGGCGTCATCCAGGGACGCCTCGCGCACGGGGTCCTCGGTGTCGTCCTCGGGGTCGCCATGCAGACCCGCGTGGACGCGCTCGGCCATCGCCGGGCCCACGACCTCGGTCAGCTCCTCGATGCTGGCCTCGCCCACCCGCTTGAGAGAACCGAAGTGGCGCAGCAACATCTTCCGCCGGCCCTCTCCCACGCCGGGAATGTCCTCCAGCGCGGAACGCAAGGAGCTCTTGCGCATGGATTTGCCCTGGAAGGTGATGGCGAAGCGGTGCGCTTCGTCCCGCATGCGCGTGAGCATGAACATTTCCGCTGAGTTCTGCGGCAGGACGACGGGATCCTTGCGGCCCAGGACGAAGACGCGCTCGGGGCTCCTGGCGCTCTCCGCGTCGCGGTCGAAGACCTCCTGATCGCGGCTCTTGGCCAGGCCCACCACGTCCACGCCCTCCACGCCCAGGTCCTTCATGGCCGCGTGGGCGCTGGCGAGCTGACCCTTGCCACCGTCGATGACGAGCAGGTCCGGCAGGTCCCCATCCTCCAGCCCGCGCTTGAGCCGGCGGGTGATGACCTCGTACATGCTGGCGAAGTCGTCCTGCTTCTCCACCGACTTGATCTTGTATTTGCGGTAGCGCGACTTGTCCGTCTCCCCGTCCGTCACGGCCACCTGCGACGCCACGATGGAGGAGCTCTGGAAGTGGGAGATGTCGTAGCACTCCATGCGGCGCGGGAAGTTGCGCAGGCCCAGCTTGGACTGGAGCCGTGACAGGACCGTGTCGGTTTCGTCCTTGGTGCGCTTTCTCTCCACGAACGCCTGCTCCGCGTTCTTCACCGCCATGTTCACCAGCTCATGCTTCTCCCCGCGCTTGGGGACGAAGACGCGCACGCGCTCGCCCTTGCGCTCCGTGAGCAGGGCCTCCAGGCCGTCGGTGCCGTCGCCGGGCTCCAGGGGCAGCAGGACCTCCTCGGGCACGAAGCCGCCCTGGTCGTAGTAGAGGTTCACGAACGAGGCGAGCAGCTCGTCGTCCGGGAACTCCTGGCTGCCGAAGGGGAAGGCCTGGCCGCCGTTGAGCCGGCCCTGACGCACGTGCAGCACGTAGAACAGGATGCGGTCGCCCTCCCGGAACAGGGCGAACACGTCCTGATCCTTGAAGTCCGTGGTGGCCACCTTCTGGCGCTCCAGGCTGCGCTCGATGGCGAGCAGCTGGTCACGCACCCGCGCGGCCTCCTCGAACTTCAGCTCCATGGACGCGCGCTTCATCCGCGCGCGCAGCCCTTCGATGAGCTGCCCCGCCTTGCCCTCCAGGAACATGGCCACCTCGTCCACGCTCTTGCGGTAGTCCTCCGGGGGCACCGGATGGACGCACGGGGCCGGGCACCGTCCGATCTGATACAGCAGGCACGGCCGCTTGCGGTTGGCGAGCACGTGGTCCGTGCAGGTGCGCAGGCGGAAGAAGCGGTTGATGAGCCGCAGCGTTTCGCGGATGGCGCCCGCGCTGGAGTACGGGCCGAAGTAGCGCGCGCCGTCCTTCTCGTACTTGCGCACCACCTCCAGCCGGGGGAACGGCTGGGTGCGGTCCAGGCGCAGGGAGATGAACTGCTTGTCGTCCTTGAGCAGGACGTTGAAGCGCGGCTTGTGCTTCTTGATCAGCTCGTTTTCAAGAAGGAGGGCCTCCTTCTCGTTGTGGACGAGCACCGTCTCCAGGTCACCCAGCATCGTGTCCAGCAGGGACACGAAGACGCGGGTGTCTCCGGAGCGGTTGAAGTAGCTGCGCACGCGGCTGCGCAGGTTGATGGCCTTGCCCACGTAGATGATGGTCCCGCGCTTGTCCTTCATCAGGTACACGCCGGGCTCGGTGGGCAGCGCGTCCAGCTTCTCCTGCAGCCGGATGTCCATGGCGGGCCTCGCTAGCTCTTGCGTGACCGCGAACGGGCCGAGGGCTTCGCCGCCCCAGACGCGCCTGATGAACCGCCACCCGACGCGGAGGGACGCCCGCGTCCGCGCCCCTTCTTCGGCGTGGTGCCGGGCGGGTCCATCGCCTTGGGCGGCGCGCGCAAGAGCGAACGCGAGGCCGGCTTGAGCCCCAGGTCCATGTCCTTGAGCAGCTGGACGCGGTCGCGGAACTCGGCGGCCTTCTCGAACTGCATCTCGTCCGCGGCCTTGAGCATGTCGGCGGTGAACTCCTTGATGAGGCGCTGGATCTCCTTGGGCTCCAGGAGGTCGTTCTCCCCTTCGGCCGCCATGGGCAGCGCGCCCGCGCCCGCGTCGTAGTCCGGGATGTTCTCCGTGAAGTCGGTGATGTTGCTCTTCACCGACCGCGGCGTGATGCCGTGCTCCAGGTTGTACGCGCGCTGGATGTCGCGGCGGCGGGCCGTCTCCTCCATGGCGCGCTTCATGGAGTCGGTCATCTGATCCGAATACATGATGACGCGCCCGTTCACGTTGCGCGCCGCGCGGCCAATGGTCTGGATGAGCGACACGTGGCTGCGCAAAAAGCCTTCCTTGTCCGCGTCCAGGATGGCCACGAGCGACACCTCCGGGATGTCCAGGCCCTCACGCAGCAGGTTGATGCCCACGAGCACGTCGAACTCGCCCCGGCGCAGGTCGCGGATGATGGCCATGCGCTGGATGGCGTCGATGTCCGAGTGCAGGTAGCGGACCTTCACGCCCACGTCGCTGTAGTACTCGGTGAGGTCCTCCGCCATGCGCTTGGTGAGCGTCGTCACCAGCACGCGCTCGTTGCGCGACACGCGCACGCGGACCTCTTCCAAGAGGTCATCCACCTGGTTGCCGGCGGGGCGCGTCTCCACCTCCGGGTCGGTGAGGCCGGTGGGGCGGATGATCTGCTCCACCACCACGCCCTTGGACTTCTGGAGTTCGTACTCGGCGGGGGTCGCGGAGACGAAGACGGCCTGGGGGACCATCTCCTCGAATTCGACGAACTTCAGCGGCCGGTTGTCCAGCGCGCTGGGCATGCGGAAGCCGAAGTTGACCAGCGTCTCCTTGCGGGCGCGGTCGCCCCGGTACATGGCGCCAATCTGGGACACCGTCTGGTGGCTCTCGTCGATGAGGACCAGCAGGTCGCGCGGGAAGTAGTCGATGAGGCACGGGGCCGCTTCACCCGGCGCGCGCCCGGTGAAGTGGCGCGAGTAGTTCTCGATGCCGTTGCAGTAGCCGACCTGTTCGATCATCTCCAGGTCGAACATGGTGCGCTGCTCCAGCCGCTGCGCCTCCAGCAGCTTGCCCTCCGCCTTGAACTTCTGGAGCTGCTCGGCCAGCTCCTCGCGGATGGTGCGCATGGCGTTCTGGCGCGCGTCCGCGCCCGCGACGTAGTGGCTGGCGGGGAAGATGACGATCTTCTCCAGCTGGCCCAGCGTCTGGCCGCGCAGCGGGTCGAACTCGGTGATGCGCTCCACCTCGTCGCCGAAGAAGCTGACGCGCACGGCGCGCTCCTCCTCGTAGGCGGGGAACACCTCCACGGTGTCGCCGCGGGCGCGGAAGGTGCCGCGGTGGAAGTCCAGATCGTTGCGCTCGTACTGGGCCTCCACCAGCTTGCGCATGAAGCCGTCGCGGCCCATGTCCTCGCCCACGGCGGCGCGGATGGCCAGGTCCACGTAGCTGCGCGCCGCGCCCAGGCCGTAGATGCAGGACACGCTGGCCACGATGATGACGTCGTTGCGGGTGCGCAGGCTGTGCGTCGCCGAGTGGCGCATCCGTTCGATGTTGTCGTTGATGGACGAGTCCTTCTCGATGAAGGTGTCCGTCGACGGGACGTAGGCCTCGGGCTGGTAGTAGTCGTAGTACGAGACGAAGTACTCGACGGCGTTGTTCGGGAAGAGCGCCTTGAACTCGCCGTACAGCTGCGCCGCCAGCGTCTTGTTGTGCGCGATGACCAGCGCGGGGCGCTTCACGTTGGCGATGAGGTTCGCCATCGTGAACGTCTTTCCCGAGCCGGTGACGCCCAGGAGGGTCTGGTAGCGATCGCCGCGAAGCAGGCCCTCGGTCAGCTCCCCAATGGCCCTTGGCTGGTCGCCCTGCGGCTTGTGCTCACTGACGAGTTCGAAGTCCGGCATGGAGGACAGATCTAACATCCCCGCTGCCTGTGTACTGAACCTTCGTGCACGTCCGTCCAACAAAGGACGGGGCCCCCTCCTACTTCGCGGCCGGGGCCTTCAGTGCCTCCAGGGACTTCAGGCGAGCGGCCTCGAATTCGTCGCCCTTGTTCCACACGGGCAGCTCCGGGGACTTCGCCACCTGGGCGCCCACCAGGAAGAACAGCCGGGTGTCCTCCACGGCGCCGGACAGGTCCCACTCCGGGCGGACCTCGTCGGAGGGCTGATGGTAGTGCCTCGCCTCCCACTGGCCGCGCTGCTGCTTGCCCCAGCCCTCCGGCCGGCCAATGAAGTCCATGCCGCTGCCGAAGTAGGCGGCGGGAATGCCCTGCCGCGCGAAGTTGAATTGATCCGAGCGGTAGAAGAACCCGCGGTCGGAGAGCTGATCCGCCTTCACCGTGCGCCCTTGCGTCTTCGCCATCGCGGTGACGAAGGTGTCCAGGGAGGACTTGCCCAGGCCGATGACGGTGATGTCGCGCGTGCGGCCCAGCACGTTGCCGCCGTCCACGTTGATGTTCGCGGCGATGCGGCCCGGGGGCACGGGAGGATGCGCCGCGAGGTACGCGGAGCCCAACAGGCCGTACTCCTCCGCGGCCACCGCGGCGAAGAGGATGGAGCGGCGCGGCCGCGTGGGCAGCGCGGTGAAGGCGCGGGCCACGGACAGCATCGAGGCCACGCCCGCCGCGTTGTCCAGCGCGCCGTTGTAGATGACGTCCTCGCCGGGCTTGCCGTCGTCCTTCTTGCCCAGGTGATCATGGTGCGCGCTGTAGAGCACCACTTCCTTCGCCAGCGAGGGGTCGCTGCCGGGCAGCAGGCCCAGCACGTTCGCGGTGGGCCGGCGGCGAACCTCATTGGACAGGCGCAGGGACAGCGTCACGCCCAGCGGCACCGGGCGGAAGTCGCGCTTCTGGGCGGCGGCGCGCAGCGCGTCCAGGTCCTGCCCCGCGAGCTTCATCACCTGCTTCGTGGCGTCCTCGGTCGTCCAGGCCTTCACCTGGAGGCGGGGCGCGTCGCCCGCGGGCAGTTCGAACTGCTCGCCGGTCCACGACGTGCGCACCACCTGCCACGGATAGCCCGCGCTGGGCGTGGTGTGGATGATGATGGCGCCCGCCGCGCCCGTCTTCGCCGCCTGCTCGTATTTGTAGTCCCAGCGGCCGTACCAGAGGCGCGCCTTGCCGCCGAAGAGGCGCGGGTCGTCCTCCGGATCATTGTTGAGGATGACCAGCGTCTTGCCCTTCAGGTCCGCGCCCTTGAAGTCGTCCCACTGGAACTCCGGCGCGACGATGCCGTAGCCCACGAACACCAGCTCGGATGCGTCCAGCTTCGCCTCCGGCGCCTGCACGCCGGACACGGCGATGAAGTCCTCGCGCGGCTGGAGCTCCACGCGGCCCGCCTTCGCCTGGAAGGTCATGGCACCCGGGCGGCTGTGGATGCCCATCAGGTCGAAGCGCTGGAGGTAGCTGCCGTCCTCGGCCCCCGGCTTGAGGCCCAGGCCCTCGAGCTGCGTGGCGATGTACTCCTGCGCCAGCGCGTCGCCGCGGGTGCCGGGGCCCCGGCCCTCCAGCAGGTCGCTCGCGAGGAAGCGCACGTGCGCGCGCAGGAGGTCCGCGGTGATGGCCTGTTCGGCCGCCTTCTCCTGCGGCGTGACGGTGGGCGTGCCCGCCGCGAGAACGGACGCCGAGCACAGCGAGACGAACAGCGCTGGGAGGAGCCTCATGGGCTCGTGCGTAGCATGGCCGCACGGGCGCCCCCCAGCGGGTTTTCAGGAGGCCGGTGCCGCCACCTTCCAGGAGGTGCCGGCAGGCGTGTCCATGATGTCCACGCCCAGGGTCTTGAGGGCGCCTCGCACCTGGTCCGCCTTCGCGAAGTCCTTCGCGGCGCGCGCGGCGGTCCGCTCGGCGAGCAGCCGCTCCACCTCCGCCACGTCGATGCCCCGCTCACGCACCGCGCGGTCGCGGCGGCGCAGGAGCCACGCGCCCGGGTCGTCCTCGAAGAGGCCCAGGACGCGGGACGTCTCGCGCACATGCTCGCGCAGCGCCTGGAGCGTGCGGCCCACCAACGGCTTGTCCTTCACGGGCGGCTTGTCGGTGAGCTCGTTCATGAAGCCGAAGAGCCCGGACAGCGCGCCCAGCGCGCCCGCGGTGTTGAAGTCGTCGTCCATGGCGGACTCGAACTCCGTGAGGAAGCGCGCGGGCTCGCCGTGCAGGGGGCCCTTGCCGAAGTCCTTGCCCGCCACGCGCTCGTCCACCTTGCGCAGCGTTTCGTAGAAGTACTCCATGCGCCCTTCCGCGTCCTGGAGCGCCTTCTCCCCGAAGTTGAGCGGGTGGCGGTAGTGCGTGGAGAGGAAGAAGAAGCGCAGGGCCTCCGCGTCCACCTTGGCGAGCGCGTCGCGCAGGCGCACCACGTTGCCCAGCGACTTGGACATCTTCGCGCCTTCCAGGTCCAGGAAGCCGCAGTGCATCCAGTACTTCGCCATCGTCTGGCCGGTGGCGGACTCGCTCTGGGCGATCTCGTTCTCGTGGTGGGGGAAGATGAGGTCCAACGCCCCGCCGTGGATGTCGAACGTGCGGCCCAGGAACTTCTCGCTCATCGCGGAGCACTCGATGTGCCAGCCCGGGCGGCCCTTGCCCCACGGACTGTCCCACGACGGCTCACCGGGCTTCGCCGCCTTCCACAGCGCGAAGTCCAGGGGCTGGCGCTTGAGGTCGCCGGGCTGCACGCGCTCGCCCTGGCACAGGTCGTCCAGGTTGCGCTTGGACAGCTTCGCGTAGTCGTCGTCCTTGTCGACGGCGAAGTACACGTCGCCCTTCGCTTCGTAGGCGTAGCCCTTGTCCACGAGCGTCTGGATGATGGCGACGATCTCCGGGATGGTCTCGCTCACGCGCGGGGACACGTCCGGTTCGCGCAGGTGCAGCGCGCGGGCGTCCTCGCGGAAGGCCTCCACGAAGCGCGAGGCCAGGTCCACGGGCGCTTCGCCCGTCTCGTGCGCGGCCTTGATGATCTTGTCGTCGACGTCCGTGTAGTTGCGCACGTACGTCACCTTGAAGCCCCGGTAGCGCAGGTAGCGGACCACCACGTCGAACGACGTGAAGGTGCGCGCGTTCCCGATATGAATGTAGCTGTAGACCGTGGGCCCACAGACGTAGACCTTCACTTCGCCGGGCACGAGCGGCTCCAGCGGCTCCTTCTGCATGGACATCGTGTTGAAGAGCCGGATGGATGGGGGGGCCACGGTGGAGGGTCTTCCTTTGGGAACAGGGCGGGCGCGGCACTTGCGCAACGCGATACACACTCTAGGATCCCGGGTCCCACACAGGCCAGCACTTGGCGTTGGAAGCGTCGGATAGGGAGAATCGCCGCATGGCTCCGCCGAATCCGAAGCGTCCGCCGCGCCCTCCCCGCCCTCCAGGGCAGCAGGCGTCTTCGGACGATCCGTCGGAGGATCTCCCGTTCGACGACGACGAGGTGGCGCCCCTGCAGGCGGATGATCCGCGCCCGCAGCGCGTGCCCCAGTATCCGGCGGGCCCCCGGAAGGCGAAGCGGCGAGGCCCGGGCGAGCGCACCCGGTCCGACCGCGAGCTGTCGCCCCGGTACGACTGGGCGAAGGAGTACTCGGATCCGGGCCTGACGCCCGCGTTCGTCTACGTGGAGCGTGGACCGGGCGCCGGGCAGCTCGTGCCCCTGCGCCAGGGCTCCATCACGCTGGGGCGGTCCTCCACGTCGGACCTGCGGCTCCAGCATGCGTCCATCAGCCGGCGCCATGCGCAGCTGACCCGGCGGGGCAATGTCTTCATGGTGCGCGACCTGGGCAGCCAGAACGGCACGTTCGTCAACCGCCAGCGCATCAAGGGCGAGGTGGAGCTCCAGCCCGGAGACGAGCTGAGCCTGGGCAACGCGACCTTGCGGCTGCGCGGCTCGGGGGCCGGGCCGACGCTGAGCCGGACGGCGCTGGATACGCTGCGGCCTCGCACGGCGAAGCGGCGGCTGAACGGGGTCGCCGTGGCGGTGGCCGCGGCGGTCGTGGGCTCCGCGGCCGCGGCGTTGATCAGCGTGGTGGCCATGCGCATGGGGGACCGGACTCCCGCGCGGGCTGCGGCGGAAGGTGCGCCAGCGAAGGCCCCCGGGACTCCGGTGGAGCCCGCGAAGGAGGTCCAGGAGACCGAGGCGGCGGTCCCCGTGAAGGAGGCCACCAGCGCCGGTGAGGAAGCGCCCGCGAAGGGGGCGACTCACGAGAGTCCGGGAGCGGCGAAGGTCCTCAGCGCTTCGGACATCGCGCGAAGGGTTCAGTCGGGCCAGGTGACTCCTAGCACCGGGGCAACGACGAAGGACGCGGCTCCGAGCGCCCTGGCGGTCGCGAAGAATACGGGGGCCGCGAAGGCGGGCGACCCGCATCCGGGCGCTTCGGTCGTTGCCGCGTCCGGACGGAAGGCGCTTCCCGCGACCGAGCCGTCAGGGGATCCGGACGAGCGCCAGCGCGCGGACATCCTCTCTCGCTACGAATCCGGTGATGTCACCGGGGCGTTGGCGCAGGCGAAGCGTGCGAACCTCACGCCGCTGGTGCAGCAGCTCACCCGCTTCCAGACCGCCGAGGCCGCGGCCCGGACCGCCCTGGCGCAGCAGGACCGTCCCCGGGCGCTCGATGAGCTCAGCGCCGCCGTTCGGGCGGACCATGAGCTGTCCCAGGGCTGGAGCCGCCAGGGGGTCAGCCTCCGCCGCCAGCTCGCCGGGCTCTACGTGCGCACGGGGCAGGATGCCGTCCGCGCCCAGCGCATCGCGGACGCCCGCGCGGCCTTCACCACGGCCCTCCAGTACGACGCCGACAACGCAGAGGCCCGCACACAGCTGGCGGCGCTCGAAGCGCAGGCGCCCTGAATCCGCATGGCTTCGGGTTCGCCGAGGCGGCCCCCTCCTGACGCGGTCTTCCAAAACCTGTCCGACTGTCGGACAGGCTTCCGCGGCTCAGCGACGGGAGGGGCTCCCGGTCACGCCCATCCAAGCTGGCCCGATTGTCGGACAGGTTTCCGCGGCCCAGTCCAAGCGAAGGCGCTCGGCCACTTTCCATGGGCCTGTCCGACTGTCGGACAGGTTTCCGCGGCCCAGCTGGGACGGAGGCGCTCAGCCTCTTTCCATGAGCCTGTCCGACTGTCGGACAAGTTCCCGCGGCGCAGCTGGGACGGAGGCGCTCAGCCTCTTTCCATGAGCCTGTCCGACTGTCGGACAAGTTCCCGCGGCCCAGCTGGGACGGAGGCGCTCAGCCTCTTTCCATGAGCCTGTCCGACTGTCGGACAAGTTCCCGCGGCTCAGCTGGGGAGGGGGGCAGTCCGTGGCTGGCCAACCCGGTCCGACTGTCGGACAGGTTCGTGCCGTGCTCCGCCGACGGGGAGGCCCATGAGCTCCGGGCTCCAGAAACACGACGCCCCGGATTCCATCGAGGGAACCCAGGGCGCGGGGTGCGAACGCGATGGCCACGGGGGCCTTCGCGTCACGCGGGGACTCAGGCGAGGTTGAAGATCTTCTTCAGGTCGGACTCGACCTCTTCCTCGGAGCAGTCCTTGGCCAGCGACAGCTCCTTGATCAGCAACGAGCGCGCCGTGTCCAGCATCTTGCGCTCGCCGAACGACAGGTCCTTGTCGCCCTTGAGCAGGTACAGGTCGCGGAGCACCTCGGCGATTTCGAAGACGGAGCCCGTCTTGATCTTCTCCATGTACTCGCGGTACCGGCGGTTCCACGTGGTGGAGTCGACGGAGATGTCCTTCTCGCGGAGGATGGAATAGACCTGCTTGACGTCCTCCTCGCTGATGATCTCCCGGAGGCCGACCGACCCGACCTTGTTGATCGGGATCATGATCCGCATCCCGTTCTCCAAGATGCGCAGCACGTAGAACGACTGGCGCTGCCCGGCGACCTCGGTGTGCTCGATGCCCATCACCTCACCGACGCCCTGGCCCGGATAAACCGCCTTGTCACCAGTCTTGAAGCTGGTCTGCACTAACTGCCTCCTTGGAGAAAGCTTCGACCCCGGCCTTCACGCCAGCCACTACTACCACAAACCACATCCACGGGCAACGAAATCGCCTTGACCACCCGATGACAGCCGCACTACGGTGTCCGGTTTTGTGTGCGGTGTCGCTCGGTGTGTGAGCGCCGCGAGACGGACGGGGCGGTGGGTGGGGGTGGGTGTTGGTTCGTTATGCGTGGCGCGACCTGGGTACGCGTCCGTTGTTCTTTCCAGCGCTGAGCCTCTTGCTCGGCGCCCTTTGGCCAACCGGAACAGAGAGCTTCGCCGGGGTATTTCTCCTCTGCGCGCTTTGCCTGGGAGGGCTGGGCCTGGCGCTCGGCCCGTTGCCTGGAGCCCACCTGGCGGTGCTCGGCGCGCTGGTCCTGACGGGCGCGGGGCTTTCCTCCCTGGAGGCGCGGGTCGACGTCCCGCCCTCCCTCAAGGAGGGCGGCAGCGCGGTCCTCGAAGGCGAGCTGGAGCGCGTGGAGCGCTTCGATGGCGCCGTGAGACTGCGGCTCGCGGTGGCCCGCGCGGGGTTGCTGCCAGAGGCTCCAACCGCCGCCCGTTTCCGCGCCAGCCTCTCCGGACGGGGTGAGCGTCTGGAATTGCACCCCGGGCAGCGCGTGCGGGTGGAAGCGCGGCTCGTGCCGGATGCGCCTCCTTCGAATCCGGGCGAGCGGGACTTCTCCTCAGCGCGGCGGCGGCAGGGCGTGGCCTTCACGGGCGGCTTCGTTCCGGGGCGCGTGCTGACGCTCTCCCCTGCCCCCTTGTGGCGGCTCGCGCTGGAGGATGTGCGCGGGCGGCTGACGACGGCGGTGCATGGGGTCGCGCCCTCGGCGGACGCGGCGGCGCTGTTCCTCACGCTGGCCGCCGGGCAGCGCGCGGACCTGGACGCCTCCTGGGAGGACGCGTTCTCACGGGCGGGGCTCGCGCACGTGCTCAGCGTCAGCGGGCTGCACGTGGCGGCGCTCGCGCTGATGACGCTCGCGCTGCTCAGGCGGGGGCTGGTGCGGCTGGGTGGACGCTGGCGGACGCTGGAGGCGCGGCGGTGGGCGGCTCCGGCGGCGGTGCCCTTCGTCTGGGCCTACGTGGTCTTCACGGGCAACCAGGCGCCCGCGGTGCGCTCGGCGGTGATGGCCTCGGCGGTGCTGCTGGGGCTGTCGCTGTGGCGGCGCGCGGATGGGCTGAATGGCCTGTCGCTGGCGGCGCTGGTGCTCGTGGTCTGGACGCCTTCCAGTGTCGTGGACCTGTCGCTCCGGCTTTCATTCCTCGCGGTGCTGGGGCTGGTGCTGCTGTCGCCCGCGCTGCGCGAGGCCCTGCCCCTGGAGCGGCCGGCCCCTTCCGAGCCCCGATGGATGAAGCGGTGGGCCGGCCAGGCGCGGGAGACCGTGGCGCAGACGCTGTGCGCGAGCGGCGCGGCGACGCTCGTGGGGCTGCCCGTGGTGGCGGCGGCGTTCGGCCGGGTGAGCCTGGCGGGGCTCGTGTCCAACATCGTCGCCCTGCCCCTGTGCGGCCTGCTCACCGGGCTCGCGGCGGGCGGCGCGGCCCTCTTCGTCGTGGCGCCGGTCCTGGCGACGCCGGTGCTGTGGGCGGGCGCCTGGGCGTCGGAGCTCCTCCTCGTGCTGACGCGGGGGTTCGCGGCCGTGCCCTTCGCGGCGGTGGAGGTGCCGGGCCTGGGGCCGTGGCTCGGCGGGGCGTACGCGGTGGGGCTGGGCGCCTGGGCACTGGGTTCGGGGCGCTGGCGATGGCTGGGCCTGCTCGTGCCGGGGGCCGTGCTGGGCGCGCTGCTGCTGCCCATGCTCGCTCCGGAGCCCGCGCTGCGGATCACCTTCCTCTCCGTGGGCCAGGGGGACGCGGTGGTGCTGCGCTCCCAGGGCTGCCACGCGTTGGTGGATGCGGGCGGCGTTCCAGAGGGCGCGGATACCGGGGAGCGGTTCGTCCTGCCCTTTCTCAAGGCCCAGGGCGTGTCGCGGCTGGACCTCGCGGTGCTCTCCCATCCGCATCCGGACCATGCGCTCGGGCTCGTGTCGACGCTGGCCCAGGTGCCCACCGAACGCCTGTGGCTGTCCGCGGGGAGCGCGGAGGGGCCGCTGTCCCGGCGGATCATCTCCGCGGCGAAGGGCGCCACGGTGGAGGAGGTGGAGGTGGGGCATCCCGCGTTCGTCCTGGGCGAGGCGACGCTGGAGGTGCTGGGGCCACCCGTGGACCGGGAGCTGATGGAGGGCGCGAATGACCGGAGCGTGGTGCTGCGCGTGCGCCATGGCGACGTCACCGTGCTGCTAGCGGGCGACGTGGAGGAGGAAGGCGAGGCCGCGCTCGAGGAGGCCCTGGGCCCGGTGACGGTGTTGAAGGTGCCGCACCATGGCTCGCGCACGTCGTCCACCGCGCCGCTCCTGGAGCGCACCCGGCCGCGTCACGCGGTGTTCTGCGTGGGCCGGCGAAACCGCTACGGGTTCCCCCATCCGGAGGTGGAGGCGCGCTACCGGGCCCTGGGCACCGAGTGCTGGCGCACCGACCGGGACGGGGCCATCACCCTGGAGAGCGACGGTGAGGACGTCCGGCTGGTGTCCTTCCTGCCGCGCGTGGATTCCTCGCCGCCCCCCGTTGCCGGGAGTGGGGGGCAGGCCCAGCTTGAGCGGTGATGATCTCCGACGACCTCGACCTCCGGCAGCTCACCACCCAGCTCAAGGCCCGCCTGGGCCCGGGCGAGCCCGTGGGCTACCTGCGCGGCAAGTCCCTCATGCGCGACCTGTTGCTCGACATGAGGGAGAACCGGTTCTCCGAACTGGAGGCCGAGGAGCTCGTCGACACGCTGGAGGCCCGGGGCTTCGTGCGCTTCCTGGGCGACCCGGCGGAGCGCTCCGTGGCGGACGCGCCGTGGGACATCTCGCCCCACGCTTGAGGCGCCTGCCTACTGGAAGACGAGCCACCCGAAGCGCGGCAGCGCGTGGAAGTCGCCGATGAAGAGGGGCGAGAAGGACTGGCCTTCCACCTGCCGGCGGTCGTGGTGCTCCAACCGGTAGAGGTTGAAGCGCCAGCGCTCACCCGGCTGGGGCGGAATGTGCGGCACCTCCGCGAGCCGGTTGAACGGGATGGCCATCTCCACCGTCCAGCCCTCGTCGCGGTCGGACGCGTCGTCCAGCGTGCCGCGCACCTTCACCGCCGTCTTCATGCCTGAGTCCCAGGAGCGGTCCATGCCCTGACGCCGCGCGGGGAAGTACGCGTCGAAGATGACGTTGTGGGGGGACACCTGCAGCTCGTTGTACGTGCGCCCGTCCGCGTTGGCGTCGAGGAACACCTCCACGACCTCCTGCTCGTAGATGGAGTCGTCGCGGTCGCGCATCGTGCCCCAGATGTCCGGGTCCTCCACGTCGAAGGCCACGTACAGGTTCGCGTCGTCGTAGACGAGGCGCGCCTGCGTGCGCAGCCGCACGGGCCGGCCGTCGAAGCTGCCCATGAGCGTCACCGGCTTCGCGCCCTTCCAGGCCTCGTCGTCCAGCGCGCCGTCGACCACCGGCGCCTTCTTCACGCGCGTGACGGCGTACTCCGGCAGCGCGGGAGGCTCACCGCCCAGGAGCGGACCGCGCATGCGGTTGCCCCCCAGCTGCATGCGCGGATCATCCACCGCGAGCCGCTCGTCGTCCTTCCAGAAGCCCAGCACGAGCCGTGCGGGCGTGGCGGGCATGGCGACGGTGTGCACGTCCTCCAGCACCCGGCCCACGGGCCAGGTCTCCAGCGGCGCGGCGCCGTCCTGGAACTCGTGATCCGCGTTGGCCAGCATCTGGCCGCTCTCCGGATCCACCACGTGCGCGAAGAAGTGGAAGCCCTGGGGCGGCGGGCGCACGGCCTGGAAGTAGTGAGAGATGCGCACCGGCTGCCCGGGCGTGGCCTGCTCCGGCGTCACGCGCGCGCCCAGGTAGACGATGGCGCCTCCGGCGAAGGTGGCGCCGCTGCGGAAGGTGAGCCCCTCCGGGGCCGCGTCGAGCGTCCGCAACGTCGTGGGCGCGGGGAGCTTGGGCGTGCGGTGGGCGGGGCCCGCCTGTTCATCGCGGCAGGCACCCCCCACGAACAGGACGGAGGACAGCAACGGGACGAGGGCAAGGGAGCGGAGGCGCATCGAAGGCGCGGAGTCTACCCCTCCCCGTCTTCCGGGAAGCGTTCTTCCTCAGGGTCGGAAGAGCGCTTCCCGTGCCTGGGCAACCCGTCCGCAAGGGAGGGCGGCCGAGCCAGCGGGCCCCCGGGCCCCGGTTGGCATGGACCAGGGGACACCCCACTTTTCGGTCCAACACAGGGAGGGGACCACATGAGCAAGGGATTGTTGGCTGGCGCGGCGGTGGTGACGGTGTTGGCGGCGGGTTCCGCACAGGCGGCTTCGACGGAGCTGCGCAGGTCGGCGGACATGCGCGGCCTGACGTTCCTCGTGGGCGGTGGTGTGGAGGGCTACACCAGCGGCCTGCGCGACCAGATTGATCCAGGTCTGGCCTACGGCGTGACGGTGGCCATCAAGCCGACGAACGTGCTGGGCCTGGAGCTGGGCTACACGGGCGCCATCAGCAACTTCAACGACAGCCGCGTGCTGGCGACGGACACCAGCGGACCGGACATCGTGCGCAACGGCGCGCAGGCGGCGGTGACGCTGGGCCTGACGGCCACGCCGCTCCAGCCGTACGTCATGGGCGGCCTGGGCCTGAGCCGCTACAACGTGCGCTCCGCCGCCCTGGGCTTCCAGGACGACACGGTGGGCAACGTGCCGGTGGGCGCGGGCCTGCGCCTGCACATCGGCAGCTTCACCGCGGACGCGCGCGTGAACTACAACTTCCTGTTCGACCAGGAGTTCGCGCTCACCGTGCCGCCGTCCGACGTGGACCTGGGCGGCGACGAGACGTTCAGCAGCGGTGGCCGCTACGTGGGCACCATCAACCTGGGCGCCACCTTCTAGACAGAAGCGATGGCCGCCGCCGTCCCGGCCTCCGGACATGGGGGGCCGGGGCTGGATGGGGCCTGGGGGCAACCTCGCGAAAACGCGACGTCCGGTGGCAGGCGTGAGGCTTGCTGCCGGGCGTCCGCATGCGCTTCGAATTCGAGCACCTGGGCACCCCCACCCCGTTCGAGCTGACCGAGGGCCACCACCTCCTGGGAGGAGGCCCCGACGACCATGTCCACCTGGAGGGCCTTCCTCCAGGCCTGTTGACCCTGCGCATCGACTCCGGGCGGCTCATGGTGGAGGCGGTGCGCAGCTTCACCGTGAACGCGGTGCGCGTGCTGCCCGGCGTGTCCCGCCTGGTGGTGCCCGGCGAGGTGCTGGGCCTCCCGGACGGCATGTGCCTGCGCGTGCTCGCCGAGCCGAGCGCCCCCGGGCGCGGCGTGGGCACCGTCGCGGTGCTCAAGGGCCTGCTCACGGATGCGGGCGTCCTGCCCTCCCGCGCCGCCACCCTCACCTGCCTCACCGGACTGGACGTGGGCCGCTGCCACGCGCTCGCGGAGGCGTACACGGACATCGGCCGGGGCGACGGCGCGACCCTGCGGCTGCGCGACCGGGCCGTGTCGCGGATGCACGCGCGGATCCGCCGTGAGGACCCGGGCTTCTTGCTGGAGGACCTGGGCACGCCCAACGGCGTGTTCCTCAACGGCGTGCGGCTGGAGGCCCCCGCGCCGCTGATGGATGGGGACGTCGTGGAGCTGGGGCGCTCGCTGCTCCGCTTCCAGGCGGCGTTCGATGAGGCATCAGGGGAGGCGCGCCCCGCGCCCCGGCCCGTGGCCACCGTGGATGAGCCCGCGGATGCGGCGACGCCGCGGCCTCCCGGAGGAGGGCCACGGCGCCTGGAGGGGTGGATCATCGCCGGGGCCGTCGCGCTGGCCCTGGGTGCGCTGCTCGTCACCTCCCTGGTGGCGGCGACAGGCTGAAAGAAGCGCACGCCCTACGCCGGCAGGGGCGAGAGGCCCGCGCGCTCCACCAGGAGCCGGGCCAGGTGCCGGTGGTGACGGAAGAAGCTGGTGAAGTGCACGAAGCCCTGGCTGCCCCGGATGGCGTAGACCGTCACCGGCCCGGGGAGGACGTCCAGCTTGCGGATGTCCGCGAAGGAGAAGCGCCGGGTGCGCACCATGCCCCGGCAGGTGATGCCCCGCGAGTCCACTTCGATGCGCGTGCGGCCGTAGTAGGTGACGGACACCCCGAAGAAGACGACGAAGAAGGCCGCGGACAGGAACGTCTGCAGCGGCACGCCGTCGAAGTGGAACAGCCAGGCGAAGATGCCCAGCCATAACAGGCCTGCCGCCGCCATCACGGCGGCGAGCACCCTGCGCGGGCGAAAGATTTGGTGCGGCTGCTTCCCCTCCACCGTCCGATCGCGTCCGTCCATGCCCTATAAAATAGTGGGCCGGACAGTCCCTCGGACCATGCCCGTCTGCTCTCCTGGCAGACGGTCAGCGCAGGCGCTCGGCCTTCTGCCGGGACTCCTCTTTCAGCTCGGGGCGCACGTCGGCGGCGGTGGAGCGCGCGTAGCGCGCGTAGAGGTCGCGGGCCTCCAGGTTGCGGCCCAGCGCGCGGTACGCCTCCGCGAGTCCGTACAGCGGCGAGGCCGCGTCCGGCTCCAGCTTCAGCGCGAACTGGTAGTCCGCCGCGGCCTCCGCGTAGCGCCGCAGCCCGATGTTGGCGCTGCCCCGCGCGATGTACGCCACGGTCAGGAGCGGCTCCTGCTGCAGGGCCTGCGTCAGCGTCTGGAGCGCGGGCCCGTAGGCGCGCTGGCTGATGTGCTGGACGCCCTGCTCGTAGGCGCGGCGCGCCTGGGCCCGCGTCGTGTCCGCCACGGGACCCGAGCCGGGCGGCTGCCCCACGGCCTGCGGCGACGCTCCGAGTTCGCCCTGCTTCACGCGCGCCCGGGTGATGTTGTCCTGCGCGCTCTGCCGGATGGCGGCGTCCTGGGTGAGGCGCGACGCGGCCTCCCACTCGTCGATGGCGCGCGCGTAGTAGCCGAGCACCGCCAGCGCGTTGCCCAGCTTGAAGCGCGCCTCCACGTGATCCGGGGCCGCGTGCTCCGCGTCGAGGAAGGCGAAGGCCGCCTCGCGGTAGCGGCGCTCGCGCATCAGCGCGTCCCCGTCGCGGATCCGCGTGGCCGCCAGCACGGCCTGCGACGTGCGCGGGGGCTGCGGCTCCACCGCGCCAGGCGGTGTGTCGGTGGCCGGGCCCGGTGCGCGCGCGGCCTGGGCGGCGGGCTTCGCCTCGGAGGCCTGAGGCTGGGCCCAGGCCGGCACCGCCAACGTGCCGAGCCACACCACCGCCGAGACCCCGAGCTGGAACC
The DNA here is from genome assembly GCF_003611685.1 of Corallococcus sp. CA049B. Lineage (NCBI taxonomy): Bacteria > Pseudomonadati > Myxococcota > Myxococcia > Myxococcales > Myxococcaceae > Corallococcus > Corallococcus sp. CA049B. Next base: position 28,602 of record NZ_RAWC01000001.1, read on the forward strand.
TGCGCGTGCGAACCATGTCCCTCTCCCGTCCTGGCCCCCGGCGGGCCAGGACCACTGCGGCCTGCGTCCTTCCTAGCTGCGGAAGGGGTTCTGCAGGAGCACCGTCTCTCCGCGGTCGGCGCCCACGGAGACGCACACCACGGGCACGCCGCTGACCTCTTCCACGCGGCGCACGTAGCGCTTGGCGGCTTCCGGCAGCTCGTCGAAGGTGCGCACGCCGGCGATCTTCTCGTCCCAGCCGGGCAGCGACTCGTAGATGGGCTTCACGCGCGCCAGATCCTCGTAGTCACCGGGCAGCTCGGTGACGCGCTGGCCGTCCAGCTCGTACGCGTTGCAGATGCTGAGCGTCTTGATGCCGCTGAGCACGTCCAGCTTGGTGAGCGCCAGGCCCCACAGGCCGTTGACGCGCACCGCGTAGCGCAGCACCACGCCGTCCAGCCAGCCGCAGCGGCGCGGGCGGCCCGTGGTGGCGCCGAACTCGTCGCCCACCTTGCGCAGCCGGTCTCCCAGCTCGTCGCTGAGCTCCGTGGGGAACGGGCCTCCGCCGACGCGCGTGGTGTACGCCTTGCTGATTCCCATCACCTTGTCGATGGCCGTGGGGCCCAGGCCCGAGCCCACTGCGGCGTTGCCCGCCACGCAGTTGGAGCTGGTGACGAACGGATAGGTGCCGTGGTCCACGTCCAAGAGCGTGCCCTGCGCGCCCTCGAAGAGGATGCGGGCGCCGCGGCGGACCTGCTCGGAGAGGAAGAGGGACACGTCGTGCACGTAGGGGCGCAGCCGGTCGCCCAGGGCGGAGAACTCCGCCAAAATCTGCGGCGTCTCCAGGGTCGGCACGTCCACGCCCGCATGGGCGCAGAGGTCCTTCAGCTCCTCCAGCGCGCCGGGCAGGCGCTCGTCGATGCGGCGGCGCAGGCGCTCCGGGTGGAGCAGGTCGCGCACGCGGATGCCCCGGCGGGCGACCTTGTCCTCGTAGGCCGGACCGATGCCCCGCCCCGTGGTGCCGATGGCGCTGCCGCCGCGGGCCTTCTCGCGGAAGCTGTCCAGCAGCTTGTGCCACGGGAAGATGACGTGGGCGTTGTCGGAGATGAGCAGCTGCGCGTCATCCTTGAGGAAGCCGCGCGGCTTGAGCGCGTCGATCTCCCGGACGAGGACGGCGGGATCCACCACCACCCCGTTGCCAATGACACACGTCTTGCCCGGGTGAAGGATGCCGGACGGAATCAGGTGCAGGACGGTCTTCTGCCCACCCACCACCAGCGTGTGGCCCGCGTTGTTGCCGCCCTGGAAACGGACGACCACCTGGGCGTGCTCGGTGAGAAGGTCGACGACCTTGCCCTTCCCCTCATCTCCCCACTGCGCTCCGATGACGACGACGTTCGGCATGGTGCCCGCCGCTTAGCACGCGGGAGGGGCCGGGTGACAGTGTTCCGCGAAGCCGCAGTGAAGGGCCTGGCAGGCCGCTTTGTCCCACCCCGGCCATGCCCGCGACATTTCGGCCTGGACAAGCGCCCGGACGCCCTCTGCGAGCCGGCGCACCGCCCCGGCGTCGGCGGATCCGGCCGGGAGGAACTCCGGCTCCGGGGAGGCGTCTCCCAGGAAGGCCACGCCCACCCGCACCGGCACCCCGTCACGCACCATCCTCGCTGACGCCAGGGCCAGGGCCGTCAGCTCATGGGCGCACGCGGCCGGGCCCAGGGGGTGGCGAGCGCCCGGGCGCAGGAGCACCGCCACGGCCTCTCCATCCGGCGACTCCCAGAGCAGATCCACGGCGCCCTCCACGCTGGCGCTGTCGTCCAGGTCCAGCACGAAGTCCAGGCCCCGGTGGATGGTGGACGCGGGCACCGCCGCGAGTTGGCGGGCGAACATCGTGTCCAGGAAGCGCTCCACGCTGGCGAGCACATCGCCCGGGTCGTCCTCGTCCGGCTCCCGGCCCGCGCTCCGCAGCAGGTTCTCCAGGTGCGCGCGCCGCTCGGAGGCCTCCACGTCCGGTCCCGCGAGCGACAGGTCCACTTCACGTAGCAGCCGCGTGACGAGCTGGTCCGGACGCTCCACGGGCAGCCAGCCGTCAGCTTCCACGAAGAGGGGCGCGGCGCGCGCGGGGGACTCCCATGGCTCGGATCCGGCGGCGAGCCCCAGCCGGTGGAGCTGGTGGTAGCGGCGCGGGCAGGTGAGGAAGTCCTGGACCGCGCGCACGCTGGCGACCGCCGGGGCGTCGGTGAACACGGCGGCGCCGGGCCCGGAGGCCTCGTCGGACATCCGCTCCAGCGCGGACTCCAGGCGGATCCGCGCCTGTTCGAGCTGCTCCTCCGTGGGCGGCTCCGGATCCGCGGGCGGTGGCAGCTGCTCCACGTCCACGTCGTTGGCGAGCGCGCGCAGGTCCGGATCCGCGTCCAGCCGGCGGTCCACGCGGTGCCACCAGGTGTCGGTGCCCGCGCGCTTCTCCTCGCCGCCGGACAGCACGAGCAGGTCCTTGGCGCGCGTGAGGGCCACGTAGAGCAGGCGCAGGTATTCGGCGTCCTCGCGGGCCTTCAGCTCGGCGCGCACGGCCTCGAAGCGCTCGGAGGTGAAGGTGTCCAGCGAGTCCGGCATCCACGGCCGCAGGGCCAGGCCGAAGGAGCGCTCGAAGTACGCCCGGGCGGACGTGGCGCGGCGCCGTCCGCCCATGCCGGGCACGATGACCACCGGCCACTCCAGGCCCTTGGCGCGGTGGATGGTGAGCAGCTGCACGGCGCGAGGGTCGCCCTCGTCCAGCAGGTCCGCCTGGGCCTCGTTGGGGTCGGAGTCCGCCAGCTGGCGCAGCTCGCGCGCGAAGGCCACGCAGCCTCCCGTGCCGCGCTCGTCCCGGCGCGCCGCCAGCGACAGGAGCTTCTCCACGTTCGCGCTCGCCTGCTCCGCGTACGGAGAGCCCGCGAGGGCTTCGCGATAGCCGGTCGCGTCCAGCGCGGCCTGCAGGAGGGCATGCACGCCCAGGCGATCCCGCTCGCGCCGCAGCACGGGGATGAGCTCCAGGAAGCGCGCGAGCCGCGACTGCTCGCGCGCGGACATGGCGGCGCGGACCTCTTCATCCACCAGCCGGGGTGAGCCGAGCGACAGCGGCAGGTCCCCCGCGAGCCGGAACAGCGACGCGTCCGACAGGCCCACCAGCGGCGAGCGCAGCACCGCGGCGAACGCCAGCGCGTCGTCCGCGTCCGCGAGCAGCGCCAGCAACGAGGCCAGGTCGCGCACCTCCTGGGCCCCGTAGAAACCGCGGCCTCGCAGCACCCGGTGCGGCACGCCGTGGCGGATCAACGCCTGCCGGTACTCCTCCAGGTGCGTGAAGGTCCGGAAGAGCATGGCCACGTCGCCGCCGCGCGCGGGACGCAGGCCCTTCTTGTCCTCCGTCATCACCGCCGGCGGCGCACCCGGCGCGAGCATCACCCGCAGCCTGCGGGCCACCGCGTCCGCTTCGTACTCGCGCAGCTCCGGGGCGGTGTCGGCCTCCGGCAGGGTGAGCCGCTCCACCACGGGCCCTTCGGCCAGGTCCGGGCGCGTGGGCGACAGGTCGTCCGTCTCGGGTACGTAGACGACCTCGAAGGGACGGGGCGTCTCCTCCATCGCCACGAGCAGCCCGGCGAACGCGCGGTTGAAGAAGGACAGGACCCCGGGCAGCGAGCGGTAGTTGTTCTGGAGGAAGCCGCGCATGCCGCCCTCGGCTTCGATCTTGTCCGCGAGGACCTTGAACACGGACACGTCCGCGCCACGGAACTCGTAGATGGACTGCTTGCGGTCACCCACCGCGCACAGGAACGCGGGCTCCAGCGGCAGCGAGGCCACGAGGTCCGCGTCCGGCGCCAGCTCGCGCGGGCCGCCTTCGCGCTTCTCCGCCAGGAGCAGCACCAGCTCCAATTGGAGCCGGTTCGTGTCCTGGAACTCGTCCACCAGCAGCGCGCCCAGCCGCTCCTGCACCTGCTGCCGGAACTCCGGATGGTCGCGCAAGAGGTCGCGCGCCTTCACCAGCAACGAGGTGAAGTCGAACACGTTGCGCCGGGTCAGCTCCGCGTCGTGCCGCTCCTCCACCTGGGTCAACAGGTCGCGGAAGGTCGCTTCGAAAGGCGCCGTGCGCCACGCGGCGTAGGCATCCTCCAGCCTCCGCACGGAGCCGTCGCTCTTGCCCTTCACCTTCCAGAGCAGCTCCTTCAGGCATGCGCCCGCGCCCTTGCGCAGGTTGGCCAGGTTGCGCGGCTCCGACAGCAGCACGTTGCGCAGCGTCGGGAAGTAGCCCGGCTGCATGAACGTGTCCGGCGTCATGCCCTTCAACGCGGGCTCGCACGCGTTCAGCAGATGGCTCCACTCGCCCTTGGTGTCCTGGGCGCGGGCGTCCAGGCAGAGGCGGCGGCAATCCTCGATGAGGGCTTCGAGCTGCGCCTTGTCCGCCACGCCGTCGCCCACGCGCGCGGCCGCGGCCTTGAGGCCCTCTTCGCGCAGCGTGCCGTAGACGTCCATCAGCGCGGCCACGAGCCCGTCGGAGAAGCCGGAGCCTGAGAAGCCCAGCTCCGCGCACAGCTCGCGCACGCGCGCGTCGCCGCCCTCCAGCGCGTCCAGCACCACGCGTTCGGTGACGTCCTCCAGCAGGCCCGCGGCCTCCAGCTCGTCCAGCACCTCGAAGGCAGGGTCGATGCCCACCGCGGGCGGCGCGCGGCGCAGGAGCTGACCGCAGAGCGAGTGGAACGTGCCCACCGTCGCGGCGCCCAGCTCCTCGCGCACCTTGCGCCACGCGTCCTGCGTGGGGAACGGGCGCTCCAGCCTCGCGAGCGACGCGCGCAGGTCCTTCTCCGCGTCGAGCGGGACGTCTCCCTGGGCCAGCGCGTCCAGGCGCTCGCGGACGCGCTTGCGCATTTCGGCGGCGGCCTTGTCCGTGAACGTGAGCATGCACAGCCGGGACGGGCGCAGCGGCTCCGCCTGCCGCGCTCCCGCGAACAGGTGCAGCGTCATCGTCACCAGGCTGTACGTCTTGCCCGCGCCGGCGCCCGCCATCAGGGCCAGGTTCTTTTCCAGCGCGAGCATGTGGGGCGCGGTGTCGCTCATCCGCTCCCCTCGTCCGAGATGCGGCGCTCGGTGATGCGGCACACCGCGCGGTAGCCGCACTTGCCGCAGTCATTGGGCCGCGCCGGGAAGTCGCCCTTGCGCAGCTGGCGCACCAGCGACTCCACCGCGTTGGGCAGGTTGAGGCCGGCGGCCTCCGCCACGCGCTGGCGCACCTCCGGGTCGGTGGACAGCAAATCCTCCAGCTCCGCGGCCGGCAGCACGGAGGACAGGTGGATGGCGTCGCCCGTGCGCAGTGAGAACCACGCCGCGTTCTTCGCGCCCACGTGGCCCGCTACGCGCGCGGCGTAGAGGTACAGCGGGAGCTGGAAGTCCGAGCGCAGCAGGTTCTCCTTCAGCGTGCGCTTGTCCAGGCGGCCCGTCTTGTAGTCGATGACGCCCACTTCCGGGCCGGCCGTGTCCAGCCGGTCGATCTGTCCCTCGAAGACGATGGCGTCCTCCGCCACCATCAGCTTCACGTCGCTCCAGCGCTTGTCCTCGGCCGCGGGGCCGAAGCGCAGCTCGAAGCCTTCGGGCACCAGCGGATCAAAAGGCAGGCCGTGCCGCGGATCCGCGAGGATGCGCCGGGCCATGGCCTGGGCCTTCTCGCCCGCGAGCTTCCACAGCTCGTGGTGGCCTACGTGGTACAGCTCCGCGAAGTGCCGGCTGGCCTTCTTGACCGCCTTCTCCAGCACCTCCTCGGGGATGTCCTCCGGCGCCTGCCCCAGGAGCTTCTTCTCCTTGAGCGCCTGGAAGACCTCCTCCATCACGCGGTGCCAGAAGGTGCCGCGGCCCCGGGCATCGAACTCCTCGTTGGCCACCACGGGCTCGGCCACCTTCAGGCCGTACGCGATGAAGCCCTGGAAGCCGCAGTTGCCGAACTTCGACAGGGCGCTCGCGGACAGCGGGCGCTCCAGGCCGAAGTGGAACGTGTCGCGCAGCTTCTGTTCCAGCAGGGGGCCCTGCACGCCGCCGGTGAACTCTCCGGGCAGTTCGTCCTCGCGGCCGAAGAAGCGCAGGCGCGCGGCCTCCATGTGGGCCAGCTCCCGAGCGCTGCGGAACCAGTCGTCCGTGCCGAAGCGGTCCTTGAGCAGCTTTCCCGCGGGGTCCGGCTCCGTGACACGCAACGAGGGGAACGTCAGGCCCGCCAGCGCCTCCAGCGCCACGGTGCGCCGCAGCTCGGACGGCGTGAGCACTTCGTCCAGCGGCAGCACCGGGGGCAGCGTGCGAGTGGACCACTTGTGGCCGGTGAGCCGGCGCACCTCCTCCAGGAACGCGGAGGGCACCTGCTCCTGTCCCCCCGCGGCCTTCACCGCGAACGACAGGCTCAACGAGCCCTCCGCCGCCGCGAGCGCGCTGGCGAAGAGCAGACGGTCCTCCGTGAGGCGCCAGGGTGCCCGGTCGTCGAACTCGCCACCGGTGAGCCGGAACACGTCCCGGGTCAGGTGCTGGTTGAGCGCCACGCGCTCCGCGTCTCCCAAGAGCGGCGACGGCGGATCCCTCCCGGGGAGCCGGCCTTCGGTGAGCCCGGCGACGAAGAGGTGCCGGAAGGTGCGGCCCGGCACCTCCGCCAGGTCCAGCACCTCCACCGCGCCCGCGGACGGGCCTCGCGCGGGCAGGTGCACGTCGCGCAGCGCGTCCGCCAACCAGCGGCCCAGCACGCGCCGGGTGATGCGGGGGCCTCCGCCCACGGCGCGCAGCGAGCGCAGCAGCGCTTCCATCCGCTGGCGGAACGCCGCGAGCGCCGCGTCGTCCCGGGCCCTCGCGTCCTCGATGCGCGCGCCCAGGGTCCCGGCCTCGCGAGCCTCAAGGGGCCCCGCGGAGTCCAGCAGGCCCAGCCGCTCCACGACCTTCCACCACGCGGCGATTGACTCCGCGGCGGGGGCCTCCTGGGGGATGTGGCGGCATTCGTCGATGAGCCGCATCACGCGGTCGCGCAGCGCGCGCACGGCCAGCACCTTGCCTGCGTCCTCCTTGCGCTTGCCGCCCTGCGCGGCCATCCGGCGCGCGAGCCCTTCCAGGCGCACGTCGTAGGCGCCCTTGCCTCGCGTGGCGCCCAGGCGGTCGTCGCGCGCGGCGGCGAGCGCGAAGAGGGTCGCGGGCGCATCCGGCCCGCCGCGCGACAGCGAAGGCACGTAGCGGCTGGAGACGAGCTCCGCCACGCGCTCGGCCGGGAAGCCGTCCTCCATCAGCACCGGCAGCTCCAGCGCCAGCCGCACCGGCCCCGCGAGCGCGAGCGGTTCCCCCCACGGCAGGCGCACCGGCACGCCCAGATCGCCCAGGGCCTCCGCGAGCCAGCCCGCCTCCGGGCCCAGGTCGCGGTACGCGATGGCGATGTCGCCCGGCGCGCTGCCCGAGTCGATGAGGCGGCGCACGTCGCGGGCCACGACGCGGGCCTCCTCGCGCGCGTTCGTCGCGTTCCACACGGACAGCCCGTCCACCGCGCCCTTCAGCACGTCGCGCGCGGCGCGGGGCGAGAACAGGTGCCGGCCGAGGTCCGTGAAGGGGCGGCCCTCGAAGGTGACGTCCGCCTTGAAGAGGTCCACGTGGGGCATGGTCTCGCCCCGGTTCTCGAAGGCGCGGAACAGCGCCGCGAGCGCCGCGTCGGCCACCGGCGAGCCGCCCACCGGCGTCTCCACGCGCAGCGGCACGCGCCGGGCCTCGCACGCCGCGGCGAGCCCCATCAGCAGCTCCAGCTTCGACGGGCGCACGTCGTAGACGCCGTGGAGCACCAGCCCCGTCACCCCGTCCCACCCCGAGGGCCACGCGCCCCGGGCCAGCGCCTCGCGCGCGCCCCGGAGCACGTCCTCGCGGTCCGCGAGCCCCAGCTCCGCCAGCCGCTGTTCGTACAGGTGATAGAGCCGGGCGAGGACCCGCGCGCGGGTGCGGCGCTCCGGGGGCAGCACCTCCGCGGCGTCCTGGAGTTCGCGCGGAGAGAGCCGGCCCGCCTTCAGGTCCAGCAGCACGTCCGCGGCGGCACGGGCGAAGGCGGGCTCGCGCACGTAGTCTCCAAACGGAGTGGGACCCAGCATGGAGCCCAGGCCGGCCACCACGGCGCGGGCCGCAATCGCGGGGCAGGGCCGCCGGTTGAGCTCGCGCGCTCCACCCAGCGCGTGGACGAAGTCGTCCCACGTGAGCAGGTGGCTCCCCACGGAGATGCCCCGCGCACGCCGCTCCGACCGCAGGGCAGCCTGGCGGCGCGCGGCATCTGGGAAGACGTGGAGTGTGCGGCCAGGGCGGGGCATGCGGGGCGAGGACTCTAGAACGGCCAGGGGCGCCGTTTTCATGCTCCTTTCTGCCCATTCCCACGCCCTGGCCCGTTGTCCGCTCGCCTGCCGCCCTCGGAACCCGGGAAGTCCCAGGACGCGAGCCTTTCCGCCCGACCCGCGTCGGCTCCGGGCAGGCTGAGGCGCCCAGGGCTCAGAACCTGTCCGACAGTCGGACCGGCTCTGGAGCGCTGCGGTTGGCGCCGCGCGGCTGCGGAAGCCTGTCGGACAGTCGGAGCCGGGCTGGACACGACCGTGGCTGGCGTCATGGCGCCGTGAAAACCGGTCCGACAGTCGGACCAGGCTTGCCCACCGAGGCAGGCGTCATGGCACCGCGACAACCTGTCGGACAGTCGGACAGATTCTGGAACGCCACCGCGGGCACCCCGGCACCGCGAAAACCTGTCGGACAGTCGGACAGATTCTGGAACGCCACCGCGGGCACCCCGGCACCGCGAAAACCTGTCGGACAGTCGGACAAGTTCTGGAGCCCCACGGCTGCAACCATGGCGCAGCGAGAACCTGTCGGACAGCTGGACAGGTTCCAGGACACCGCCGCTGGTACCAAGGCGCTACGAAACCGGTCGGACAGCCGGACAGGTTCCAGGACACTGCCGCTGGGACCAAGGCGCTACGAAACTGGTCGGACAGTCGGGCAGCTTCTTCAGCGCTGCGGTTGGCGCCGCGCTACCGTGGAAGACCCTGCCCGACAAGCCGACATGGACGTCAGGGTGTGAGGCTCCGCAGGCGATTCAGCGCGCGGTGAGGAAGGCCTCCAACTCCCGTGCGAGCAGCGCGGGTGCGGAGACGTGGGCCACATGGCCCTGCCCCGGAAGCACCCGGAGGGACGCGTGCGGGAGGACTTTCGTCAGGGCATGGGCAGGTTCCGCGAGGAGCACCTGGGGGCTCCGGTCGCCCAGGACCACAAGGGTGGCAGTGTCCACGGCGCGGAAGCGCTCCACACCTATCGGGAGGTCCGCCACCGCGCTGACTTCGCGTAGGAAGGTTTCCATCATGCCGAGTTGCTTCACCCACTGCGGCGTCTGGCGGAAGGCGTCGAGTTGCTCCGGCGTGAGCACCCGGAAGATCCTGTGCTGCGCGGCCACGAGCGCCGCGTCGGGACCCTCGCGCTTCCAGGTCGTGCGGACGAACTCCACGGCTTCACGCGCGATGCGCTGGGAGATGGGGAACGGCGGCTCGTAGAGCACCAGGCGCGCAGGTGGCCGTTGCGCCGCCGCCTCCAGCGCGAGGATTCCACCCAGCGAATGTCCGAACAAGCAGGCCCCGGGCCCTGCCTCCTGCATCAGCGCGAGTACGTCCTCGACCTCGCGTTCCAGCGCATACGCCGCCCCGTCAGCGCTGGCGCCGCGTCCGCGCCGTTCCAGCACGAAGTTCGTGAAGCGCGGGGACAGCCGCGACGCGACGTGCCGCCAATCGTCCCACGTGCTGAGCGTGCCGCAGATCCAGACGAGCACGGGCCCCTGCCCGTGCCGGAAGTACGACAGCGACGTGCCATCCGCGGAGGTAAACCGGTGCTGGGTGAACGCAGCCGGTTCCTTCTGGACCGCTCCGTCCGACGTCTCACGCGGGCCGGTGCCGGCGGTGCTCGCGCAGCCCGCGAGCACCATGGCGGCTCCCGCGCTCAGCATTCCGCGACGGGAGACAGCGACCTCAGCCAACACGCGGCGTTGAGCCCCTGTCCCCCGCTCAGCGAAATGAGTGCCTCCGGACTCTGGCTCCCCGTCAGCGAACGCGCGGTGTTGAGCCACGGGCTCCCGCACGGCGATACGAGTGCGCCCGGAACCTGGCCTCTCGTCAGCCAACACGAGGTGCCGGGCCACGGGCTCCCGCGCGAGAGTACGTGCGTCCCCGAAATCAGCCTGAGGGTCGGCCTCGCGATGGCCGGGGTCCTCGAGCGGCACAGCGCGGACGGACGAAGGTGAAGCGGAAAATGGCGGAGCCTTCCGTGGCGTGGACATGGCGCGTGTTTCCTTTCGCCGGCATTCATGCGGCGGAAAAGGCGTGCGCGAAATGACGCTGGCTGCCATTTCACCCCGGACACGGGAGTCTCGAATCACCAATCCCCGGAGGAACGCATGGAGAGCCTCTCCGCCATCGGCGTCTTCGCCCGCGTCGCGGAAACCGGCAGCTTCGCCTCCGCGGCCCGCGCGCTGGCCATCACCCCTTCTGCCGCGAGCAAGAGCGTAGCCCGCCTGGAAGAGCGCCTGGGCACGCGCCTCTTCCAGCGCACCACGCGGCGCATGCACCTCACCGAACAGGGCGCCCGCTTCCACGAGCGCTGCGTGCGCGCCCTCACCGAGCTTCGCGACGCGGAGTCGGAGCTCGCCCACTCGGCGCACACCCCGCGAGGCCGCGTGCGCGTCTCCGTCCCGGAGATGCTCGCCCTGCGGCTCATCATCCCCAACCTTCAGCGCTTCCGCCGCGAGTACCCGCACCTGGAGCTGGACCTGGACATCAACGACCACGTGGCCGACATCGTCGGGGACGGGCTGGACGCGGCGGTGCGCTGCGGCGAGCTCACCGACTCGCGCCTCATGCGCCGCCGCCTGGGTCCCAAGCGCTTCATCCTCTGTGCCTCTCCCTCCTACCTCCAGGCGCACGGCACGCCGCGCTCGCTCGACGCGCTCCAGGAGCACGACTGCATCCGCTATCGCTTCGTGTCCACCGGCCGCGTGGAGTCCTGGGCCCTGCGTCAGCCCGCGTGCGCCCCCGCGCCGCGCATCCCGGAGACCTTCGTCTTCAACAACAGCGAGGCCGTCACCCACGCGGCCCGGGCGGGCTTCGGCATCGCCCAGTTCGTGGAGTTGATGATCCGCCCGGAGCTGGAGGCCGGCACGCTGCGCCCCTTCCTGCGCGAGCACTCGCTGGAACGCGGCGCGCTGTGGCTGGTGTGGCCCCAGGCTCGGCGAACCCCGCCCAAGGTGAAGGCCCTGGGCGACTTCCTGGCGCGGCTCGTCGAAGAGGACGAGACCGGGGCGCGCTGAGCGCCCATCACCCGGATTGCAGGAAAAGGGCGGAGCGCCCTTATGCTCCTCCCCCCATGCCTGCCTCCTACCGGACCCTCGCCACCTTCTGCCTGCTCCTGCTGGCGCCGCTGTCCCCCGCTGCCGCGCAGGACGCCTCCGATGCGCCGCGCGCACTGCGCTTCAACTGGACGCGCGACGGCATCATCACCGGCACCGCGGGAGTGCTGTGGATCTCCACCGAGTCGGTGTTCAAGGACAACCTGGCCCCGGCGCAGTGCCGCTGGTGCGACCGCGCTCCGGACGGCACCGACCGGCTCAACCGCCTGGACCGCTGGGGCCGAGGCATCGCGGGCAGCACGGAAGCGTCCCGCAAGCGCGCGGACACCTGGAGCAACATCATCGGGTTCGCTGGCCTGCCGCTGGGCCTCATGGGCACCCAGTACGCGGTGGGGCGCAGCAGCGGCGCCTCCACGGAGTTCTTCGCCCAGGACGCCACCATCATGGTGCAGAGCGCCGTCCTCGCCTCCGTCGCCAACCAGGCGGTGAAGTTCGCCGTGGGCCGCGAGCGCCCCTTCGTCCACGTCCTCCCGGAGGAGGAAAGGGGCCTCACCGCGCACCCCAACGACAACAACCTGTCCTTCTACAGTGGCCACACCAACCTGGCCTTCTCCCTGGCCGTGTCCGCCGGCACCGTCGCCGCGATGCGCGGATACAAGCACCAGGCCATCGTCTGGGGCGTGGGCCTGCCGCTCGCCGCCTCCGTGGGCCTTCTGCGCATGGGCGCCGACAAGCACTATCTCTCCGACGTGCTCACCGGCGCCGTGCTGGGCACCGCGTTCGGCGTCGCCGTGCCCCTGCTCCTGCACGGCCGCGTGGATGACACCCAGCCCGCCGCGACGCGGGCGTCCTCGGTGTCACTCAACCCGATGGTCAGCACCCAGATGGTGGGCCTGTCCGGCGCCTTCTAGCCACGCCCCACCAGAAGTTCGTGAACGCCTCCTGGGCAGTGCAGAGCCTCTGAGCGACAGCGGGGATGAAGAGCCGTGGTCAATCACGAAGCAGGTGGGCCTGGGGAGTGGGCCATGGAACGCCAGAAGCACACGGGCCAGCGGACCAGGGACGCCCAGGGGGCCATGAAGCGCCTCGCCCACATTGCGAAATGCCCCATGGTGGATTCAGCGAAAACCCGTGGGTGGAACCTCGATCTGCTGAAGACCTCCTCCGGAGGCAAAGCGCCAATACGTGACTGACTGTCGGACCGGCTTTCACAGGCCGCGCCCATCACGTCCAGCCCTGCGCATTTTCCACCGGCCCCCAAGGGGTCAAGTCCCGGGGCGGCTGAAGGCAGCGACTGCTCGCTGTCCCGTTCCACACGGAAGGCCTGAGCATCAAGGCAAGGCGCAATCCCAAGCGGCTCGGTGTCCTCGGCGGTGGGCGCGAGGCAGCAGAGGCCAGTCCCATCAACGCTTGGGCATATCTCCAGCGTCTCGTCCGACGCGTTGGTTGGCACGGGAGCGCCGAAGCCATGATTCGCCCTGCCGTGGAGTGTCTCCAGCGAATCATCGTGCATGGTGGCTGACGCGATGCTGTCGGTGCCGCGATCCTCGGCCCAAGGGCGTACCTCCGGCGCATCCTCCAGCCCGGTGGCTGCCACGGGCACACCGAGGAGACCCTCTTTGGGGATGTGAGCCTCGGGGGACGCTGGCACCTGAGGAGCAGGTGCGAAGGCATTCAGCACAAGCTCATCGCAAACCTTCATCAGTTCCGGCAGTTCGTGCTGAAGCGCCCGCACATTACGCTCCGGCAGGGCCTCCATCACGCAACAGACCCACTGGCGCAGCGCCTCACCGCCCAGGAGCGGCAGCAGTTCGACGGCGCCTCCCAGGAAGGCCCGCTGCAGGGACTGAACGAGGAGCACGTGCCCGGGACGGTCCGCCACCCGCGCCGCCAGCCGCAGCAACTCGAATTCCAACTGGGCGCAGGCTGCCCCCGGCTCCCAGCGCGCCGCGTTCCAGAGCTGGAAGCACATGGTTCCCAGCCGGTCCAGGTCGAGGTCCGAGGCCTTCGCGCAGCAGTCGACCAGAAGCTCCACCAGCACCTGCCGCTTGAGGCTGAAGGAGCCCTCCAGAAGCCACCGGGCATTCGGGGAGCGCACGTCATGCAGCGCCAGGCCCAGGTTCTCCAGCGTCAGCGACTCATCCAGCGCCACCGCGCGCGTCTTGCGGCCAGGGTGTTGCACCACCAGGCCCCGTGCCGCCAGCCGTCGCAGCGCCTCGCGGATGGTGCCCCGACTCACCCTATAGCGCTGCGCCAGCTTCGCTTCGGGGCCGAATTGCCCGCTCGGGTGCAGTCGCCCCAGCGCGATGTCGCGCTCGATTTGCGCTTCCACATAAGCCACGAGTCCTACCCGTCCCATCCCCATCCCCTCCCTTGTCCCAGCATCGCCATCCAACCACAGGGGTCTGACATGGACGTGCGAGCCCACCATTCTCATTGCCAGCCAGGAGGTCGCCCTCCGGCCCCAGGCGGCGAAAAACCTGTCCGACTGTCGGACAGGTTTTGAGGCGACCGGTCCCGGGCGGGCTCCTCTCCCGCTGCCCCACTTTGGGATCCGAGGACGCACGTCGTCTCGCTCCTACCGGACCCGCGCGACCTCGGGCCCAGGCGGAGAGGAACCTGCCGGACTGTCGGACAGGTTTGGAGGGAATCGGGTCCGGGACGGGTGGCTCTGCTCGCGGCCCCGCCTTGGTATCCGCGTCCGCACGACGTCGCGGCTCGCCGCTCTGTTCCGCGAAGGGTTCGTCCTCGGCTTCCTTCGGTACGAACCTGTCCGACTGTCGGACAGGTTTTGAAGCGACCGGCCCGGGAGGGCGCTTCTGCTCGTAGCTCCACCTTGGTGTCCGCACGCTCACGACGTTGAGCTCCGCGCGGCGCGCATCCTCGGCTTCCTGCGGCGTGAGCCGGTGTCCGCCCCCTGGACAGGTTTGCGGAGACAGGGCCGGGGGCGCTTCTGCTCGTAAACATGATTGGGTGTCCGCGCGGACGACGTTGCGGCTCACCGCTGCATTCCTCGAGGCGCGCGTCATCGGCTGCATGCGGTGCGAAACCTGTCCAACGGTCGGACAGGTTTTGAGACGACCGGTCCCGGGCTGGTGGCCCTCTTCGTGCCCCTGATTGGGTGGCGCCGCGCGCACGACGTCGCTCAGGTGCCAGGCCAGGACGCCCTCGGGCCGCAGGCGGGGAATCCTGTCCGACTGTCGGACAGGTTTTGCGGAAACCGGGCCCGGGCGGACGCCTCTGCTCGAGAACCGGCCTTGGCACCAGCGCATGTCCATGCGCATCGATTGCCGTCCACCACTGCGCTCCGCGAATCGATTGCCGTCCACCACTGCGCTCCGCGAGATGCACGTCCTGGCACTTCGTGCCATACGAAGCTGTCTGACTGTCGGACAGGTTTTGCGGAAGCCGGGCCCGGGCGGCCAGCCCTGCTCGAAATGGCCTTGGCCCCCGCGCATGCGTGCTGGTTGCCGTCCACGGCCGCGCTCCGTGCGGTGCGCGGCTTCGGGCTTCATGCGCCGCGAACCTGTCCGACTGTCGGACAGGTTTCGCGGAAGCCGGGCGCGGACGGGCTCATCTGTACGTGCCCTACCTTGGGCTTCGCGCATGCATGACGTCGCGGGCCACGGCCGCTCCGCGAGGTGCTTGTCCGATTGGGTAACTTCGGGTTTCGGCGTGGGTGGACGAACTGCTGGCGCCCTCCTGGACCGCGTCCCTTGTCCGGGCGCGCGCAAGGCGACACTTCGGCCCCTCGGGTCCCGAGGCGTACCCTCCTGACATGGTAGGCAATCCGTTCACCTTCGTCGGACGGGCTCCTTCCGTGCGCTTCATCCTGTCTGTTTCCTTCCGTGCGCCACAGGGCCGCGTCCATGCGCCCTCCCCGCGTGAAGGACGCTCCGCGTGTCGAGCGCTTCGGGCCAGCGCTGCCCCCGTCCACGTTCACCGGCTTCGCCGTGGCCGCGTTGGCCGTGCTCGCCATCGCCCTGCTCTCCTACCGCACCCTCAAGACGCGCGCGGCCACGGGCGAGATGGTGACGCATACGCTCACCGTCGCGGCGAAGCTGGAGGAGGTGCTGTCCACCGGGAAGGACGCGGAGACGGGACAGCGCGGCTTCCTCCTCACGGGAGCGGAGAGCTACCTCAGCCCCTATTCCCTCGCGAAGAAGACGCTGCCGGAGAAGCTCTCGGAGCTTCGCGGACTCATCGCCGACAGCGCTGATGGAGACGGAGGTCGTGGAGGTGGAGTGCGCCGCCACCGCGCATGACGCGCTCCAGCGGCTTCGCGAGCACACCTTCGACTGCATGGTGATGGACCTGCACCTGCCGGACCTGAGCGGCCAGGACCGCCCATCGTCTACACCGGCCACTCGCTCAGCCCCGATGAGGAGCAGCAGCTGCGCCGCTTCTCACGCTCCATCATCATCACGGGCGTGCGCTCCCCGGAGCGGCTGTTGGACGAGGTGACGCTGTTCCTGCACCAGGTCGAGTCGCGCCTGCCTCCGGAGCACCAGCGCCTGCTCCAGGCCGCGCGCGACCGCGAGTCCACGCTGGAGGGCCGCCGCATCCTCGTGGTGGAGGACGACGTGCGGAACATCTTCGCCCTCTCCAGCGTGCTGGAGCCCCGGGGCGCGAAGGTGGAGATCGCCCGCAACGGCAAGGAGGCCCTGGCCCTCTTGACGAAGAGCCTGGCCCAGCAGCGGCTCGCGGTGGACCTGGTGCGGATGGACATCATGATGCCGGAGATGGACGGACTCACCGCCACGCGCGAAATCCGCAAGCACGACGCCTGGCGCAAGCTGCCCATCATCGCGCTCACCGCGAAGGCCATGCGCGATGATCAGGAGAAGTGCCTCCAGGCCGGCACCAACGACTCCATCGCCAGGCCGCTCGACGTGGAGAAGCTGCTGTCGCTCCTGCGCGTCTGGATGCCCAAGGGGTGAGTCCGCGCATGCTCGACGTGGCGACGAAGGAGTTCGACATCGAGCTGCGGCTGCTGCTCGAGGCGCTCTACCCGAAGTACCACCATGACTTCCGCGGCTACGCGGAGTCCTCACGCAAACGCCGGCTGGCCCAGGCCGCCGGGCACTTCGACTGCGCCACCCTGTCCCAGCTCCAGGGCCGAATGCAGCACGAACCCTCGCTGCTGGACTACCTCTCCGTGCAGGTGAGCGAGCTGTTCCGCGACCCGTCCTGCTTCCGCCACCTGCGCGAGCACGTGGTGCCGGTGCTGCGCACCCATCCGTCGCTCAAGGTGTGGGTCGCCGGATGCAGCACGGGGGAAGAGGCCTGGTCGCTCGCCATCCTGCTGCGCGAGGAGGGGCTCCTGGAGCGCACGCGCATCTACGCCACGGACATCAACCCCAGCGCGCGGAGGGCTGCGTGTACGCGGTGGACCGCATCGCGTCCTTCACCCAGGACCACCGGCTGTCCGGCGCGCGCACGTCGCTGTCGGACTCCTCCACCGCCGCGTACGGCGGCGCGGTGCTCGACCGGCCGCTCAAGGGGCACATCGTCTTCTCGGACCACAGCCTGGCCACCGACAGCGTCTTCGCGGAGGTGCAGCTCCTGTCGTGCCGCGATGTGCTCATCTACTTCAACCGCGAGCCGCAGGAGCGCGCGCTGGGATTGTTCGCGGAGTCGCTCTGTCACAAGGGGTTCCTGGGCCTGGGGGCGCGCGAGTCGCTGCGCTTCTCCTCACGTGAGGCCTCGTTCACCCCCGTCGTCCCCGAGGACCGGCTCTACCAGAAGCGCCAGGGAGGACCCGCCGCCATGCCCACTCCGCGCACTGCTCCGCCCGCTGGCCGCGTCGACGCCATCGTCATTGGTGCGTCCACAGGAGGGGTGGATGCCCTGACCCACCTGCGGCCCGCGCTGCCCACGAACTTCCGGCCCGCGGTCCTCGTCGTCCTGCACCTGCCGCGAAGGCTCCCCAGCCTGCTGCCGGAGGCCTTCACCGCCCGGTGCACGCTGCCGGTCCACGAGGCCGGGGACAAGCAGCCCATCCAGCCGGGGACCCTCTATTTCGCGCCCCCCAACCACCACCTGCTCGTGGACCGGGACGCGAAGGGGCCGCTGCTCGCGCTGTCCGCGGACGCCCCCCGTCCACTTCTCCCGCCCCGCCATCGACGTGCTCTTCGAATCCGCCGCGGCCGTCTACGGCGCGCCCCTGGGCGGCGTCATCCTTTCCGGCGCCAACGCGGACGGGGCACTGGGGCTCCAGGCGGTGAGACGGCGGGGTGGCGTCACGAGGGTGCAGGCCCCCAACACCGCTCGCTCGCCCGCGATGCCCCAGGCGGCGCTCGCGGCCGGGCCGGTGGATTTCGTGCTGCCTCTTGAACAGATGCCCGCCGTCTTCCGGGCATGGGGAGATGGCGGTGCTATCTGACCTGTCCGTCCCCAGCAAGGAGCCCCTGCCCGTGGCTTCCCGGGTGAAGTGCCTGCTCGTCGATGACCTGGAGGAGAACCTCCTGGCGCTCTCCGCCGTGCTGCGGCGTGACGACGTGGAGGTGCACTGCGCCCGCTCTGGCGCGGAGGCACTGGAGTTGCTGTTGCAACACGAGTTCGCGCTCGCGCTCTTGGATGTGCAGATGCCGGAGATGGACGGCTTCGAGCTGGCGGAGCTGATGCGCGGCTCCGAGCGCACCCGCGACGTGCCCATCATCTTCGTCACCGCGGGCGGGGGCGCCCCCTGGCGCACCTTCAAGGGCTTCGAGGCCGGCGCGGTGGACTTCCTCTTCAAGCCGCTGGAGGCCCACGCGCTGCGCGGCAAGGCGGAGGTCTTCTTCCAGATGCACCGCCAGAAGCAGCAACTGGCGCAGCAACTGGACACGCTCGCGGAGACCCTGCGCCTCAACGAGATGTTCACCGCGGTGCTGGGCCACGACCTGAGAAATCCCCTCTCCGCCATCCTCACCGCGGCGGACCTGCTCCAGCGCCGCTCGGACGACGAGGCCGTGAAGAGGACGGCCACGCGGATGATGGCCGCCGGCAAGCGCATGGGCCGGATGATTGAAGACGTGCTGGACCTGGCGCGCGCGCGGCTGGCCGGCGGGATTCCCCTGCGCCGGGGCGAGACGGACTTCGGGCAGCTGGTGCAGCGCATGGTGCAGGAGCACCAGGCGGCGTGGCCGCGCCACCGCATCGAGGTGCGGCAGGACGGCGACCTCGTGGGGGACTGGGACGCGGACCGGCTGGCGCAGGTGGCCTCCAACCTCATTGGCAACGCGCTCCAGCACGGCGACGCCGTGGAGCCGGTGCGCATCCTCGTGGACGGCACGCGCGACGACGCCCTGCGCTTCACCATCACCAACGTGGGCGTCATCCCCGCCCACCTCTTGCCCTTCCTCTTCGACCCGTTCCGGGGCGGCCAGCAGCGCCGGGGCCGAGGGGAGGGACTGGGCCTGGGGCTCTACATCGTCCAGCAGATCATCCACGCGCATCAGGGCGGCGTGGAGGTGCTCTCCGGCGCCGGGCCCTACACGGAGTTCCGCGTGGAGCTGCCGCGCAAGGGCGTGGACGTCGTCAAGCTGTAGCGCCGTTGTCCGCGGGCACGCTGCCCGGCCCGTCCGACTCGTCCAGCGGCGGAAGCGTGTGCAGCCCCCAGCGCTGTCCCGCCTGCCAGGTGGCGACGCCGGAGACGCCCCAGCCGGCGCGCTGGGCCTCGCGGCCCTCGAACTCCAGCCAGAAGACGGCGGTGTCCGGCCGCGCCGCCTGGTCCAGGCAGGCCACGCGCGACAGCGTGCGCCCGTGCGAGTCCAGCGCCACGGCGAAGGGCTTGTGCGAGTGGCCGCAGAGCACCCACTTCGGGTGCACCGTGTCCACCAGCTTGCGCGTCACCGGGTTGCCAATCCACGGCGAGGGCAGCGGGCGCGAGGGGGCCAGCCGTTCGTCGCGGGCCTTCTGCACGATGCCCCGGGGCCACTCGTGCACCAGCAGCAGGTCCACGTCCCGCAGCGCGGACACCTGCTCCACCTCCGGCGCGCGGAAGTAGCCCGCCTGCTTCGCCGTATCCAGCGACGTGGGCCGCTTCAGCGGCTGGTCGATGAAGCGCGGCGCGTGGATGCCGGACAGGTACGCCACGCGCAACGGGCCCAGGGTGCGCAGGCCCGCGCGGCCCAGGTAGTGGACGTCCGGGGCCAGCTCGCCGCCGTCGGGCAGGTCGTGCAGCGCCTCGAAGTCCTCGTTGTTGCCGCCAATGAAGTACAGCGGCCGCTTCACGCGGCGGATGCCGTCCGCGTACTCGGCGAACTCCGCGGGCATGGCGCGCTTGGCGGCCTTGCGCCGGTGGTCGTCCGCGTGGCGGAAGGCCTCCACGTCCCCCACCGCCAGCACCAGGTCCACCCTCCGGCCGCGCGCCTGCTCCAGCGCATCCAGCCACGCCTCCACCCGGTGGAAGCGTCCATGGATGTCACCCAGCGCGGCGACGAGGAGGGAGTCCTGCGACATGTCCTTTACTCAAGGCCCCCCGCCCCGCCCTGTCGAGTCATCCGCCCCGGTCACTTTCCAGTGACGGACGAATGGCCGCCCTGGCTACGGGCAACCCAGCGGATAGGTGACTTCCACCACCGAGCCCGGGGCCGGGGCGCGCAGCCGGTCGAAGACGACGGCGTTTGCTCGCGCGTCATAGGACCAGCCCTCCGTCACCGGCAGCCCGTCCACCCGGACGGCGATGGCGCCGGGGTCCTCCGGCAGCTCCGACAGGGGGAAGGCGCGGTTGGGCCCGAAGGCGCTCTCCGACAGCTTCTCCAGCGACGCGGCCCAGTTGGGCGTGCAGATGCTGTCCACCACGCCGTTGAGCTTCCGGGCCAGCTCCATGTACCGGCTGCCGGAGCTGCTGGAGGTGGTGCAGGTGGTCAGGTCCTCCGGGCCCACCACGGCGTTGAAGCTCACCTTGGACGGGTCGTTCCCCTTCAGGGCCAGCAGGTAGGTCTCGTAGAAGGCCACCGGCTGGGAGCTGAAGTCCTCCTCGTCCGACAGCACGATGATGGCCAGCTTCGCCTCCTCGCGCAGGAAGCCGCCGTTGCCGTCGCCGGGCTGGGGCGTGCGCGGGTCGTCCAGGTTGTAGAGCAGCGGATCCGACAGCGCGCGGTACGTCGCGTCCAGGCCCTGCTCGTTCCAGTGGCACACCCCCACGTGCGTGTTGTTGGCGAAGACGCCGGACGCGTTGGGCGTCTCCGGCGTGATGATGCGCGGGCTGGAGCCGTCCACGGGGAACAGGCGCCCGTTCTCACCGCCCAGCGCGCCGCCGGGGCACTCGGACCAGCCGCCCGGGGACGGGTCCAGGCCGGTGGTGGTGACGCCGATGCGGTAGTCCACCTGCGCGGCGGTGGCCGCGGACAGGAAGGCCGCGAAGTTCTCACCCAGGCTCTGCTGCTCCTCCATCATGGAGCCCGAGTTGTCCACGACGAAGAGCACGTCCACGCGCGCCTCCGCCTGCTGGACGAAGCGGTCCGTCTGGTCCGTCTTCGCCAGGCCCCGCCCCACGAGCCCCGCGTTGTAGACGCCGCCGTCCTTCAGCGTGAAGCGCACCGTCGCCGCGTCCTCGCCCTCCTCCACGGGCGAGTACTTCGCGGTGAGCTTCACGCGCCCGCCCGCGGGAATCGTGGCCGGCAGCGCGCCGGACACCGCGAACTCCTGCCCCGGCTGCTCCAGCTTCATGCCCGACACCTTCACGTCCCCCGGGCAGTCGTTGTAGGCCATGAACTCGCGGGTGCGCGGGCCGCACACCAGCCGGTTGACGCCGAAGTCCACCGTGGTGGGCTGCACGGAGAAGCACCCCTGCACGCCCCGCCCCACCAGGTTCACCAGCGGGTGGCCGCGCGTGGGGTGGCTCACCCACCCTTCGGCGAGCCCCTGGAACTCCCCTTCGGACGGCGGCTGGAAGCGCACGACGAGCGTCATCTTCTTGCCGGGCTCCAGCACGCTGTTGGGCAGCGTCGACGCGCGGAAGGCCGGGTCCGAGCCGCTCGCCAACTGGAGCGCCGACAGGAAGCACGCCTCCGAGCCGGTGTTGCGCAGCGTCACCCCCAGCGCCACCTCCGAGCCCACCGGCACCTGGCCGAAGTCCAGCACCGACGGCAGCGCGTACTCGCACGGCGCGAAGGCCCTGCCCTCGCCCGCCAGCGTCACGCCGTCCGTGGAGGTGGAGGCGCGCTGGGTGGAGGTGACGGCCAGCTGCCCGCTGCTCGCGCTGCCTACGCCCGCGCGCGGGCTGAAGGTGATGCCCACCTTCAGCGTGCCCCCCGGCGCCACCGGATGGCTCGACGGCGGCTGCGCGAGCGTGAAGTAGCCCCCGGCCTGCGTGGTGAGGTGGAGCCCGGTGACGGTGGTCTCCTCGCGGCAGCGGTTGTTCACGGTGACTTCACGCGTGGCCGTCATGCCGAAGGCCACCGGCCCGAAGTCCAGGTGCGCGGGCGTCACCTCCACGCAGGACGCGCCGCCCTCGCCCGTCAGCGTCACCTTGGGGCCGGGCGAAGTGGTCTTCGGCTTGCGCACGGACACCTCCACGCGGCCGTCTCGCACCCGGCCGGCCGCCGTGGGCGTGAAGGCCACGCGCAGCTCCACCACCGCGCCCGGCGCCAGCACGTCGTTGGGGAGCGCGGGAGCGCTCACCACCTTGAACACGCCGGAGGGGTCCTCCAGCAGCGACGCGCCCTTGTAGCTGAGCGGCTCGGAGCCCAGGTTGCGCACGGTGATGCGCTCCTCGGCGGTGGCGCCCACCGCCACCCGGCCGAAGTCCACGCGCAGCGGCGTCACCTCCAGCGCGCCGGCCACGCCCATCCCCGTCAGCGTCACCACCGCGGGCTCGCAGCCGTCGCAGATGGCCACGTGCAGCGCCGCCTCCGCGTTGCCCAGCCGCACGGGGCTGAAGGCCACCGGCACCTTGCGCGTCTCGTGCGGCGCCAGCGTGGACGGCAGCCCCGCCCCGGCGGAGAACTGATCCGCGTCCGCGCCCTCCACCGACAGCACCAGCGGGCTCTCCACGTCGGAGGGGTTGCGCACCGTCACCTCGCGCATCTCCACCAGCCCCAGGTTCACGTTGCCGAAGTCGAGCGTCGACTCCGGCACCTCCACCAGCGCCTTCACGCCGCGCCCGCTGACGGGCACCTGCGTCGCCGCGCCGCCGGACGCGTCCGTGAAGAGCTCCAGCTGCCCCTGCACCGCGCCCTCCACGTCGGGAGCGAAGCGCACTTCAATCTCGTGCTCCGCGCCGGCCGTCAGCGTGAAGGGTTCGAACGCGGGGACGTGGACGTTGGGCAGCGACGAGCGCGCCCCCTCCACGCGGTAGGACGCGCGCCCCTGGTTCGCCAGCCGCAGCGTCATCGTCTTGGTGCGCCCCACCGCCGCCGCGCCGAACTCCAGGAGCTCCGGCCGTGCAGCGAAGCCTGTACGTGCCTGCTGTGAAGTGGGTCGCTCACACGCCGCCGCCGCCGCCACCACCAACGCCAACACCAGCCATCGGAGTCCACGCATACAGAGTCCCGTCCTTCCTACACGCGGCACCGGAGTCCCCCCACACAGGACTGCACGTGGCTCCGGTCAGCGTGGAAAGGTGCAACCCTGGTGCCTGGGCGTCCCAACGAGGTGCCGTCACGCCGCCAACACGGCAAACGGGCGCCCACGCAGGGGAACGGCATTTAACGGGTAAAGCAGGAGATTCCACGTTTCGTGGAAGCGACTGCAAAAGCTTCACAAACGGTCGATGCCACACCGACCCCTCACCCTCGGGGGCCGTGCGACTTCCAGCGGGGACGAGTGGCGCGCGCAGGACGGCCGGGGTGCCCGTCTGGCTGTGGGGATGCAGGCGGCGTTTCGGGGTGTTTCCGCTGAACTTCTCCGGACGTGCGCCTTTGCGTGCACCGGAACACCCTTTCAGTGATAAAGCGCGCCCCCATGTCCGAGCCCGACGTCATCTCCATCCGCGGTGCCAGGGAGCACAACCTCAAGACCGTCTCCCTGGACATCCCGAAGAAGAAGCTCGTGGTGTTCACCGGCGTGTCGGGCTCCGGCAAGAGCTCGCTCGCGTTCGACACGCTCTACGCGGAAGGCCAGCGCCGCTACGTGGAGAGCCTGTCCTCCTACGCGCGCCAGTTCCTGGGGCAGATGGAGAAGCCCCGCTACGACACGCTGCGAGGCCTGTCGCCCACCATCTCCATCGAGCAGAAGGCGGCCAGCAACAACCCGCGCTCCACGGTGGGCACCGTCACGGAGGTGCACGACTACCTGCGCGTGCTCTACGCCTCCATCGGTGTGCAGCACTGCCCCAACTGCGGCCGCAAGGTGGGCAAGCAGAGCGCGCAGCAGATCGTCGATGAGATCATGAAGCTGCCCGCGGGCACCAAGCTCCAGGTGCTGGCGCCCATCGTCACCAACCGCAAGGGCGAGCACAAGGACCTGCTCACCGAGGCGCAGAAGCGCGGCTTCTCCCGCGCGCGCGTGGACGGGAAGGTGCGCGAGTTGGAGGAGCGCATCGAGCTGGACAAGAAGTCCAAGCACGACATCGCGCTCATCATCGACCGGCTGGTGTTGAAGCCGGACCTGCGCACGCGCCTGACGGACTCCGTGGAGACCGCGCTGCGCGAGGGCAAGGGCACGCTCATCATCACGGATGAGAAGGGAACGCTCGCGTCCGACCGCGTGATGAGCGAGTTGAACGCGTGCCCCGCGTGCGGCCTGTCCTTCGGGGACCTGACGCCGGCGTCGTTCTCCTTCAACAACCCGCTGGGCATGTGCACGGACTGCAACGGCCTGGGCACCCGGCCGGAGATGGACGCGGACCTGCTGGTGCCGGACCAGACGCGCAGCATCCGTGACGGCGCGATTGAACCGTGGGCCAGCGGCATGAACCGCGGCGAGGGCTGGACAGCGGACTTCGTGGAGAGCCTGGCGTCCGCGTTCAAGATCGATCTGGACGTCCCGTACGCGAAGCTGACCAAGCGGGAGAAGGACGTCCTGATGAACGGCGCGAAGGGCAAGTCCTTCACCGTGCAGTGGGGCGACAACGGCCAGTACGACATGGAGTGGGAGGGCCTGCTCGCCCGCACCATGCGCAACTTCAAGACCACGACGTCCGAGGCGCGCAAGGCGGAGCTGCAGAAGTACTTCAGCGACAAGCCCTGCCCGTCCTGCAAGGGCGAGCGCCTGCGCCCGGAGAGCCGCGCGGTGAAGGTGCACCAGCGCACGCTGGTGGACCTGAGCCGGATGACCATCACGGAGGCGCGGGCGTTCCTGACGCAGATGGGCCTCTCCGCGCAGGAGGAGAAGATCGCCCAGGAGCTGCTCAAGGAGATCCGCAGCCGCCTGTCCTTCCTGGTGGACGTGGGCCTGGGCTACCTCACGCTGGACCGCACCGCGTCCACGCTGTCCGGCGGTGAGAGCCAGCGCATCCGGCTGGCGTCGCAGATGGGCAGCGAATTGACGGGCGTCATCTACATCCTGGATGAGCCCTCCATCGGGCTGCATCAGCGTGACAACGGCAAGCTGCTCACCACGCTCAAGCGCCTGCGGGATTTGGGCAACTCCGTCATCGTCGTGGAGCACGACGAGGAGACGATGGAGGAGGCGGACTACCTGGTGGACTTCGGCCCTGGCGCGGGCGAGCTGGGCGGGCAGGTGGTGTCCCAGGGCACGCCCAAGCAGGTGATGGCGGACACCCAGAGCCTCACCGGCGCGTACCTGTCCGGCCGCCAGGAGATTGAGATCCCCGAGTCGCGCCGCCCGGTGAACCCCAAGCACCAAATCTCCATCGTGGGCGCGACGGAGAACAACCTGAAGAACGTGGACGCGGACATCCCGCTGGGCATCTTCACGGCGGTGACGGGCGTGTCCGGCGCGGGCAAGTCCACGCTGATCAACGAGATCCTGTACCCGGCCCTGGCGCGCGCGCTCTACGAGAGCCGCGAGCCCATGGGCAAGCACAAGTCCATCAAGGGCCTGGAGCACCTGGACAAGGTCATCGACATCGACCAGCGGCCCATTGGCCGCACGCCGCGCAGCAACCCGGCCACGTACACCAAGGTCTTCGACGCCATCCGGGAAGTCTTCGCGATGACGCCGGAGGCGCGCACCTTCGGCTACGGCCCGGGCCGCTTCAGCTTCAACATCAAGGGCGGCCGCTGCGAGGCGTGCGAGGGCGACGGCGTGAAGCTGGTGGAGATGCACTTCCTGGCGGACGTGTACGTCCCCTGCGAGGTCTGCAACGGCAAGCGCTTCAACGAGGCCACGCTGCGCGTGCGCTACAAGGGCAAGAACATCGCGGAGACGCTGGATTTGAGCGTGCGCGAAGCGGTGGACCACTTCGGCGCGCACAAGGACATCATGCGCGTGCTCACCACGCTCACCGACGTGGGCCTGGGCTACCTGCGGCTGGGCCAGCCCTCCCCCACCCTGTCCGGCGGCGAGGCGCAGCGCATCAAGCTCGCCCGTGAGCTGGCCCGGGTGGCCACCGGGCGCACGCTCTACATCCTGGACGAGCCGACGACGGGCCTGCACTTCGAGGACATCCGCAAGCTCTTGTCCGTGCTCAACCGGCTGGTGGAGGCGGGCAACAGCGTGCTCGTCATCGAGCACAACCTGGACGTCATCAAGAGCGCGGACTGGCTCATCGACCTGGGGCCGGAGGGCGGCTCGGGCGGCGGGCAGATTCTGGCCACCGGCACGCCGGAGGACGTGGCCAAGGTGGAGGCCAGCCACACCGGGCGTTACCTCAAGCACGTGCTGGGCAAGGCGCGCCGGGCCCGCATTGGCAAGCGCGTGGACGCGGCCTGAGGGGCCCCGGTAGGGTGGGGGCATGGCCGAGACCTCGACCGCCCCCACCTCCCAGCGCTTCCCGCCCCAGATTCCCTACATCATCGGGAACGAGGCCTGTGAGCGCTTCAGCTTCTACGGGATGCGGAACATCCTCACGGTGTTCTTCATCGACTACCTCTTGCGCACGCAGGTGCCGGAGACAGGGCTGCGGGAGGCGCAGGCGAAGAGCCTGTTCCACCTGTTCATGGCGGGGGTGTACTTCTTCCCGCTCATTGGCGGTTACCTGGCGGACCGCTTCTTCGGGAAGTTCCAGACCATCTTCGTGCTGAGCCTCGTGTACTGCGGCGGGCACGCGTGTCTGGCGCTCTTCGAGGACAACGCGGCGGGCTTCTACACGGGCCTGACGCTCATCGCGATTGGCTCGGGCGGCATCAAGCCGTGCGTCTCCGCGATGGTGGGTGACCAGTTCACGGAGAAGAACCGCCACCTGGTGAAGAAGGTCTACGCCATCTTCTACTGGACCATCAACTTCGGTTCGTTCTTCGCGTCGCTGTTCGTGCCGCTGTTGATGACGAAGTTCGGACCGGCGGTGGCCTTCGGCGTGCCGGGCATCCTGATGTTCCTGGCGACGGTCATCTTCTGGGCCGGCCGCAAGCACTACGTGATGGTGCCGCCCACGGGCCCCAACCCGCATTCGTTCCTCAAGGTGGTGTTCAGCGCGCTCAAGGGTGACGCGCCGAAGGGCGCCCACTGGCTGGACAAGGCCAAGGCCGCGCACCCGCCCGAGGCGGTGGAGGGCGTGAAGGCCGTGTTCCGGGTGGCCGGGCTGATGCTGCCCTTCGTCCCCTTCTTCTGGATGTTGTTCGACCAGAAGGCGTCCACCTGGGTGGTGCAGGCGCGCGCCATGGATCCGCACGTGGGCAGCGTCGTGTTCCAGCCCAGCCAGATGCAGTTCATCAACCCGGCGCTGGTGATGGTGCTGATCCCGTTCCTCACCGTCATCATCTACCCGGCCTTCCAGCGCCTGGGCTGGGAGCTGACGCCGCTCAGGCGCATGCCCATGGGGCTGGTGTTCGGCGCGGTGTCGTTCGTCATCGCCGGCGTCTTCCAGGTGGTGATGGAGGGCGGCACGACGCTGAACATCGCCTGGCAGCTGCTGCCGTACATCGTGCTGACGCTGGGGGAGATCCTCATGTCCACCACGGGCCTGGAGTTCGCGTACACGCAGGCGCCCCGCGAGATGAAGGGCACCGTGCAGAGCGTGTGGCTGGTGACGAACACGCTGGCGAACGTGGCGGTGGCCATCGCCGCGGCGCTCAACGTCTTCACGGGCTCCGCCCAGTTCTTCTTCTACGCGGCCCTGGCGTCCGCGGCCGCCGTGGGCATGGCGCTGGTGGCCCGCAGGTACGTCGTGCGCGACTACTACCAGACGGACGCGCAGGCCCCCATGGACGGCCGCAACCCCTCGGTGGCGCCGAAGCCGGCTTAAGGCCCCAGCTGCACGGACGTATCCGCCGGGAAAGACGCATGCGGCCCCCGGCGGGGCAGCTCCACCGTGAAGGTGGCCCCCTGCCCCGCCGCGCTTTCCACCCGGACCGTTCCCCCCAGCCGCTCCACCAGCTGGTTCACGATGTGGAGCCCCAGGCCCAGCCCCCCGTAGTGGCGCGACGACACCGCGCGCTCGAAGGCGCGGAAGATGCGCGCGTGCCGCTCCGCCGGGATGCCAATGCCCTGATCCCGCACCTCCAGGCGGGCCATCACGGCGTCCCCCTCCACCCGGACTTCAATGGGCCGTCCTTCGCCGTACTTGATGGCGTTGGAGAGCAGGTTGGTGACGATCTGATCCAACCGCGACCGGTCCCACACGCCCGGCATCGCCGTGTCGGCGTGGACCCGGAGCCGCGTCCCCGACGTGGCCAGCTCCGGGGCGAAGCGCGCCGCGACGTCCCGGACCAGCGCGGCCAGGTCCACCTCCTCGAACTCCAGCTCGAGCCTTCCAGCCTGGATGCGTGAGACGTCCAGCAGGGTGTTGACGAGCTTCGCCATCCGCTTCGCCTGACGCTCGATGACCTCCAGCGAGTGGGTCACCGCGTCCACCCGCGCGGTTCCGAGCGCGCCTGCCCGGGCCAGGCGCGTCAAGCCCTGCACCGACAACTGGAGGGACGTGACCGGCGTCTTCAGCTCATGGGAGGCAATGGAGAGGAACTCATCCCGGAGGCCGATCGCCAGCTGGGCCTGCTGATAGAGGCGGGCGTTGTCCAGGGCCATCGCCGCGCGGCGGGCCAGCTCCTGCGCGAGCGCGAAGTCCGCCGGGCCATACCGGCCCCCTCCTTCCATGCGAGCGAGCGTGAGCGCGCCGAGCGCGTGCTCCCGCGCGAGCAGCGGCACCGAGATCCAGGACTGGAACTCGACGACCTCGGACAGGCCCTGCCCGTCCCGCACGCACCCCAGTGACATGGACGCGCACCCCTCCGGGCAGAACTCCGGCTCGCCCACGCGGAGCACCCTCCCCGGGCCGTGCTCGGCATCCAGGTCGGGCAGCGCGCAGTGCATCCGCGCGGGCACGGTGGCGCGCAGCGCCTGGGAGCGGGCCTCGGTGATGCGCTGGAAGGGATACCCCCCGTCCAGCAGGTCCACCGCGCACCAGTCGGCGAACCGCTGGACGGTCAGCGCGGCCACGCTGCGCAGCGCGTCCTCCGGGGCGAGCGAGCCGGTGAGCAGCCCGGACGCCTCCGCCAGGAGCGCGGAGCGCCCCTCCTGCTCCTCCGCGCGGGCGCGCGCCTGCTGCTCACGCTGGAAGGTCTGATCCCGCTCCTGCTCGGTCCGGCGGTGCTCGGTGATGTCGATGCCGGTGCCGATGACGTACTCAATCGCTCCGGACTCACCTCGCAGGACGTTGCTGGACCAGGAGATGAGGCGGCGCTCGCCCTTGCGCGTGAGCCAGTGATGCTCGGCCTGCTCGAACCCCAGCCCCGCCGCGAGCACCCCGAAGGTCTTCTCGACCCGCGCCGCTTCGTCCGGCGGCATGAGGCTCGTCCAGAAATACGCGCCGCGCAGCTCCTCGAAGGTGTAGCCCGTCACCGCCTGGCACGCCCGGTTGAAGCGGACGATCCTCCCCTGGGGATCCAGGACGATGACCAGGGCGCGGGCCGTGTCCAGCACCGCCGAGCTGAAGTCCCGCTCACGCTGGAGCGCGCGCTCGCTGTCCAGGGTCCGCGCGAAGAGCTGCCGGTGGACGAGCGCGGTGTGGAGCACGCCGCCGAGCCGCTCCACCATGCCCCGGTATTGCCGCGGCAGGTTCGGCTCGCGGTCGAAGTACAGCAGCAGCAGGCTGGAAGGGGCCCCGGCCCCGTCGATGGGCACGGACCACCGCACGAGCCCCGGCGAGTCCAGCTCCGGATAGGGCAGGTCGACCCAGAGGGGCGCTGGCAGCCCCGGGCGCGGGGGCAGCCCCGGAATCGGGAACTGGCGGGAGGCCGAGGACAGTCCGCTCGCGCCCAGCAGCCCCACCTGCCCCCGCTCATCCGGCTGGAGCCAGAGGGCGACCGCGCACCCCAGCCGCTCCGCGGCGCGGTCCAGGAAGTCGTCGGCGGGCTTGCAGGGATTGAGCAGATCCAGCGCCGCGACGGTGAGCTCCTGGAGCACGCTCAAGAGCGCGAGCCGCTCCTCGGTGAGCTTGTGGTCCCCGTCCGCGCCGTGGTCCGCCATGCGCCACCTCACTCCCTCATCCAGGCAGGGCGACCACCACCGCTGTCTTGTTGTGGAAC
Organism: Corallococcus sp. CA049B; assembly: GCF_003611685.1. NCBI lineage: Bacteria > Pseudomonadati > Myxococcota > Myxococcia > Myxococcales > Myxococcaceae > Corallococcus > Corallococcus sp. CA049B. Next base: position 58,488 of record NZ_RAWC01000001.1, read on the forward strand.
TGGGGGACCGCGCCTCCCATGGCCCCCACCTCGCCCAGGGTCAGACAGCCCACGACCGGGACGCCCGCTCCCAGCGCGGCCTGGAACCGCGAGAGCTCGTCCCGGACGCCCTCCCCCAGGACGAGGTACCGGGAGACGCAATCGAACACCACCGCGCCGCCCAGCGTGCCAGGGGTTGCCTCCCGGGCCAGGGTGGCGGCGCCGGCCGCGGCGTCGAGCAGGTCCGTGCGCTTGCCCTCCATCACGCGGACCAGGGAGCCGTCCGGGACCTCGGCGATGAAGCGGACCGAGCCGTCGGGTTCGACGGCCAGGGGGTCGCGGATCACGAACTCGCCATTGGCCTGGGGAATCCCCAGCGGGTGGGTCATCGCGAAGCGGGGGAAACTGCGCACGTCCAGGGCATCCCCCCGGCTCTCGGCCGTGTGCCGGTAGGCCTCGAAGGCACGCTCGTAGTCCAGCTCCACGGCGACCGAGCCCCGGGCCTTCGTGACCTGCGAGGGCGGACCATACGGATACCAGCCGTGCTGGATGCCCACGCCAAAGGGTGACAGGGCATCGAAGGCAATCACGACCACCTGGTCCTGGTAGGCATGCCCTTGGGTGAACTGGGCCGTCTTCACGAACCGGACGTTGTTGCCCGCTCCGCCCCCCGCCCAACGGATGCCCGCGCCCGCCTCCTGCTGGGCCCCGCGCACGACCTCCGTCGAGTTGCCGCTCAGCGCGTCCGGAAGGACGAACAGCGTCCGCCGGTATCCGGGCGGCTTGGGAGACAGCTTGCTGACGGCCTCGGCCACCGCCGCGCGCCCGGCGGCCCTCGGGTTGACACTGACCGGACCGCCCATCCCCACGCCGACGCGGAAGTCGTCGCCGCGAAAGAGCGCGATGACCAGCCCCTGGAGCAGGAGCTCCGTCCCCACGAAGACGCCCGCCGCGCAGCACCCGGCCCAGGGGATGTCCCCGAGCTCCGCTCCGACCGCCGCCGCCAGCGCCGCCGCGTCGTACTGGTCCGTGCACAGCACGAGCGCGAACGTGGCGGCGTCCGCGCCGCGCAGCGCCTCCTGGCTCGCCTCCCGCGCGGCGGCGGTGCAATCCGGCGAGCGGCTCTTTCCAATCTGGATCCGCATGGGCTTCATGAATCGATACCCACGCGGGAGCGGGCGTGCAGGGTCCCCGCGGCGCATGAAAAACGCCGGAGCACCCTGGGGGCGCTCCGGCGTTCGTGTTTCAGCAAGGCTGCCCTGTCCGGCTCAGGTGGCCGGGTGGACGGTGCCTTCCTGGTGCGCGGGCGTCGGCGCGGGCGTCACTTCGTCCGTGCCGTGCATCATGCGCTTCAGCATGGGGGCGAGGAACAGCAGGATGACGCCCGCCAGGCCCGCGCCGATGACGATGGTGAGGAACACGCTGAACTCGCCCATCTTCTCCGAGTAGCCACCCAGCACGCCGGACAGCTTGTTGGCCACCGCGTTCGCCAGGAACCACACGCCCATCATCGCGGAGACGACGCGCTGGGGCGCCACCTTGCTCACCATGGACAGGCCCACCGGCGACAGGCACAGCTCGCCCATGGTGTGGAAGAGGTACGCCATGATGACCCACCACGCCGCCGCCTTGCCGTCCGCCGCGCTCTCCTTGGAGGCGCCCAGCATGAAGGCGAAGCCGACCGACAGGAAGATGAGCCCCAGGGACATCTTCACCGGGATGCTCAGGTCCTTGCCCTTCGCCGCCAGCGAGCCCCACACCGCCGCGAAGAGGGGCGCCAGCGTCACGATGAAGACGGAGTTGAAGTTCTGGAACCAGGTGGTGGGCACCTCCCAGCCGAACATGGTCCGGTCCACCTTCTGGTCCGTGTAGAGGTTCATCAGGCCGCCCGCCTGCTCGAAGCCCGTCCAGAACGCCACCACGAACAGCGCGATGATGAAGATGACGATGATGCGGTCCCACTCCTGGCGGCTGAAGGCGTGGTGCTTGCCGTCCGGCGTCGTCTTCTGCGCCTCGGTGGGGCGCGGCGCGGGCGCGAGGCCCACGTTGCCCAGGAACCTGCGCCCCAGCGCCATGAAGATGATCAGGCCCAGCGTCATGCCCACGCCGGCGGAGCCGAAGCCCCAGTGCCAGCCCACGCGCTCACCCAGCGTGCCGCAGATGAAGTTGCCCAGCACCGCGCCCAGGTTGATGCCCATGTAGAAGATGGTGAAGGCACCGTCGCGCCGGCCGTCACCCGCGGGGTACAGCCCGCCCACCATGGTGGAGATGTTCGGCTTGAAGAAGCCGTTGCCGATGATGAGGAAGCCCAGGCCCGCGTAGAAGATGGAGATGCCTGGGAGCGCTAGCAGCAGGTGTCCAATCACCATCAACGCGCCGCCCAGCACCACCGCCTTGCGCTGGCCGATGAAGCGGTCCGCGATGTAGCCGCCCAGGATCGGCGTCAGGTACACGAGGCCCGTGTACGTGCCGTAGAGGCTCAGCGCATCCGCCGTGGACCAGCCAAAGCCACCCCGCACCTTGTCGGTGAGGAAGAGCACCAACAGGCCGCGCATGCCGTAATAGGACATGCGCTCCCACATCTCGGTGGCGAACAACAAATACAGGCCCGGGGGATGCCCCTTGCGGGCCTCGCCCGCGGCGACGGTGCTTTGCATGCCGTGAGTTCCTCGAACGGATTCTTGGGAGGGGGAACGAAAAGTCGCGCGACTGTAACAGGAGTCCCGCCCTCGGCGAGGACAGAGGACCCCCCGCGTCCGTGGGAATTCCCGCCCCCTGCGCGAGCAGCCCTTCGGGCCCCCGCGCCCCGCCCGTTCGTGGCCGGGCGCGTCAGCCGAGCCGCCGCGACCACCGCCCGCCACTCGCACCCGTGGTGGGGGTGGAGGCCAGGGGCTCCGCGTGCGCGGGGCGCATGGGCAGCCGGACCTCCACGCGCGTGCCCTTCCCCAGCTGGCTGGTGATGTGGATGCGGCCGCCGTGTTGCAAGATGATGCGCCGGCTGAGCGCCAGGCCCAGGCCCGTGCCTTCACCCGCGGCGCGGGTGGAGAAGAAGGGCTGGAAGAGCCGCTCCAGGTCCTCCGGGCTGATGCCCACGCCGGTGTCCTCGATGGTGACGAGCGCCTCGTCGCCCTGCTGGGCCGTCTCCACCAGCACGCGGCCGGCGTCGCCCACCGCGCGCACGGCGTTGTCCAGCAGGTTGAGCCACACCTGGTTGAGGGTGCCAGGGTCGCCCCAGATGGGCTCCGCGCACTGGTACGCGCGCTCCACCACGACGCCCGGCGGGATGCGCCAGCCCAGCACGTTGAGCGTGGAGTCGAGCGATGCCTCCAGCCGCACCGACACCGGCTTCTCCGCCGTGCGCACGAAGGACAAGAGCGACTCCGCCAGGTGGCGGATGCGCTGGCCGCACTCCTCCATCACCTCCAGCATCGCGGGGCCCAGGTCCGGGTCGCCGCCCGTCTGCTTCCCCTGCATGACCTCTTTCAACGGGATGAGCGCGTTCATCAGCCCGTTGAGGGGGTTTCGCACCTCGTGCGCGAAGCCTGAGGTGAGCAGGCCGATGGCCGCCAGCCGCTCGTTCTCCGCCGCGCGCACGGCCGCCTCGCGCAGGCGCAGCTGCGTCTCCACGCGCGCCAGGAGCTCGCGCGGGCTGAAGGGCTTGCCCAGGTAGTCATTGGCGCCCGCGCCCAGGGCCTCCACCTTGGCGGACACCTCCTGGCGCGCGGTGAGCAGGATGACGGGCATGTCCACCGTCTGCGCGTGGGCGCGCAGCTGCACCAGGAGATTCAGGCCGGACTGCACCGGCATCATCACGTCGGACACCACCAGGTCCGGCCGCTCCTCCATCGCGCGGCGCGCGCCCTCTTCCCCGTTGGCGGCCTCCAGCACCCGGTAGCTGGGCGCGAGGATGTCCGCGATGAAGGCGCGGATCTCCGCGTCGTCCTCCACCACCAGGATGCGGGGGGCCTTCGCGTCCGCGCGCGTGTGGTCTTGCGGCTCCGTGGGGCGCTGGGCTCCGGCGACGGTGGCGGCCAGCACGGTGGCGAAGCGGCCGGAGCTGCGGCGCTCGCGGCGCGTGGGCAGGTCCGTGGCGCGGCGCTCGCGCAGGTCCTCGCGCAGGTGCTGGGTGCCCTTGGGCAGCCGCACGCGGAAGCTGGAGCCCTGCCCCGGCGTGCTCGACACCTCGATGCCGCCCGAGTGCAGGGCCAGCGTCTCCTTCACCAGCGCCAGGCCGATGCCGCTGCCCCCGAAGCGCCGCGTGCCCGTCGTGTCCGCCTGGGCGAAGCGGTCGAAGATGACGGCCAGGTCCGCGGGCGCCATGCCCTGCCCGGTGTCCACCACCTCCACGTGCACGTCCGTGTCGTCCTCGCGCAGCCGCACCGCGATGCTGCCGCCGGACGGAGTGAACTTGAGCGCGTTGGAGACCAGGTTGTGGAACACGCCTTCAATCCGCTCCGCGTCCGCGTGCACCGCGGACACCGGCCCGCCCTCCAGCGTGAGGGTGATGCCCTGCTTCTCCGCCACGGTGCGGAAGGGCAACAGCTGCGAGGACAGGAACGCGTGCAGCTCCAGCGGCTGGTAGCGCAGCCGCACCTTGCCCGCCTCCAGCTGCGCCAGGTTGAGCAGGTTGTCGATGAGCCGCAAGAGCCGCTGCGTGCTCCGGTCCAGCGTCACCAGGTGCTGCCGCAGCACCGCGGGCAGCGACTCCGGCTCCTTCTGGAGCGCGTCCAGCGACAGCAGGATGAGCGTGAGCGGCGTGCGCAGCTCATGGCTCACGTTGTCGAAGAACTCCGTCTTCAGCCGGTCCTGCTCGCGCTGCTTGACGAGCGCCGCCTCCAGCTTCTCGTTGGCCTCCGACAGCTCCCGCGTGCGCGCGATGACGCGGTCCTCCAGCGTCACCTTGCTGCCAAACACCTCGTCGTAGCGCTGCTGCAGCTCGCGCAGCGAGCCCATGTTCGCCTGGGCCTGCGCCGCGAGCAGCTCGTCCTTGCGCTTGAGCTCGCGCCACCGGTCCAGCCAGCCGCCCAGCGCGAAGCCGCCCATGCCCAGCGACGCCACGGAGAAGAGCGCGTCCCCCCAGCCCAGGTGCGTGGCCAGCAGCCCGCTCACCATGCCCAGGAGCAGGCCCAGGTAGTGGCCCCAGAGGGTGGGCGGATCCGTCCAGGTGAGGTGGTAGCGGCACGCATGGCCGCCCAGCGCCTGGCACTCCGACTCCCGCACCTCCGCGGGCGCCAGGCCCCAGATGGTGGGGAAGGAGGCGAACTGGCCCATGCGCAGCTCGCAGATGTTGCGGTTCTGCTCCGGGGTGCTGCTGCGGTAGGACAGCTTGAGCCGCTTGTGCTCCAGCAGGTCCACCGTGAACGCCCCCACCCGGTTGTAGCTGGGGGAGAAGTCGATGGTCTGCTTGTAGCAGGCCTTGGGCGAGCCGAAGGCGCGCAGCATGTAGAAGACGAAGCCCAGCGCCTGCGGCGACGCGGTGAAGAGGCCCGCCTCGCGCATGAAGCGCGAGTCGCCGGAGTCCTCGCGCAGCGCCGCGGCCACGCGCTCCAGGAAGCGCAGCGAGACGTAGTTGGTGGGCTGGCGCATGTAGTCCAGCCCCAGGCTGAACCCGTGCTCGCGCCACACCCGCGCCAGCCGCTCGGCGCCATAGCGGTGCTCGAAGAAGAGCAACAGCGTGGACGTGGCGCGGACGCTCACCTCGGGGGCGTTGTCCGCGGACACGTCCTGCACCTTCACCGCCGGCAGGCGTTGGGTCACGGCTTCGTTCCTTCGGTGACCAGCGTCACCGCGTACTTCAGTCCCTCCGGGTCCTCGAGCATGGCCAGGAAGTCGGCGCAGTGCGACTGGTAGGCCTCGAGCCCGCCCAGCACGGCCGCGCCCACCGGCGCCAACGCCTCGAAGCGCGTCTTCCAGTCACGCACGAGCCGCGCCTCCGCGGCGCCAGGGGAGAGGTAGAAGGGCATCAGGTGCACCCGCACGTCCGTGAGCCCCGCGCGGCGGAACTCAGAATACAGCTTGCGGCCCACGTACAGGTCGAACCCGCGCGCCGCCAGCGCCTCCACGATGCGCTGGGTGCCCACGCGCAGGTGCTCCGGGAAGGGCCAGTTCTGGAGGCCCAGCCCGTCGATGTCGGACACCACCACCCGCCCCCCGGGCCGCGTCACGCGGATGAGCTCCGCGAGCGCCACGTCCCGGTCCGGCAGGTACTCGAAGACATACTGGCTCCAAGCGTAATCGAACGCATCCGGGGGCAGGCCCGTGGTGCGCACGTCCGCCTGGAGGAACGTCACGTTCGGGCGGTGGGCGTTGCGCGTCCGCGCCTCCGCGAGGCGGCCCTCGTGCAGCTCCACGCCGGTGACGTGGCCGCCCGCCCCCACCCGCTCCACCATCAACTCCGCGATGCCGCCGGGACCGCAGCCAGCGTCCAGCGCGCGGTCCCCCGGCTTGAGGCCCGTGCGCAGGAGGATGTCGCGCGTGTCCTGGGACTGCTCCTGCTCCAGGAGGCGGCGGGCCTCTTCCGTGGATTCCATGAGGTACATCACCGCACCTCCTGCTTCTGGGCGAACGACGCGGCCTGGCCAGCGGACTGCTGCTTCGAGCGCCGCATGGGCATCTGCCGCTCGAAGAGCGAGCGCCAGGCCTCGCACCAGCGGCGCACCATGGAGCGGTGGAAGGTCCACTCGGAGAAGAGGCCCTGGTCCACGAAGCCCCAGGCGCCCAGCACCGGCACGTCCAGCGGGTCCACCAGGCCCAGCGCGGAGCCGCGGCCCCGCTCGCGCGCGTGCGCCATGCACCGCAGCGCCAGCGCCGTCACCGCGTCCTTCGCGCGGGGGTGCCGCCGGTCCGCCACCACCAGGTTGAAGCCGTTGGTGACCTCGATGAGGCTCAGGCCCGGCGTGGCCTCGTCCTGGAGCGCCAGCGCGAGGGGGCCTTCGTCCCCATCCACCACGAACATCCGCCGCTCGCGGTGCAGCCCCGCGGCCCGGAAGCGCGCGCCCAGGACGGACTCGGGGCCGGGGTCCGCGCCCAGGTCCTCGCTGAGCAGGCGCACCATCTCCCCCCGGCGGCGCAGGTACGACTCCAGCCACTGGCGGTCCTCCGGGCGCGCCTCGCGCACGGCCGGCAGCGCCCCCGCGTCCACGGTGGGCATCTGGGACAGGTCCGCGCGCAGGTAGTGGAACTGGCGCAGGTGGCACAGCCCCTGCCCTTCCAGCACGCGCGCCAGCCACGAGCCCAGCCGGTGCGGCCACCGGTTGTCGGTGCGCCACATGTAGCGGATGAACTCCACGTCCTCCATCGCCTCGCCCACCTCCACGGCGAGCGACGTGAGCTCGCTGGAGATCTGCTCGCTGCGCCGGAAGCTCGGCATCACCGCCAGGTGCTGCACCAGCCACGTGCCGGAGTACATGCGCAGGCCGTTGACGTGCCCCAGGAGCCGGCTCGCGTCCGTGAAGACGAGTGAGCGCCCCAGCTCGCGCGCGCGGCCCAGCCGCTCGTACGTCGCCTCCAGCACGGGCAGGACGCGGGACTCCTCGCCGAAGGGGTGGTCCGGGTGGAAGGTGTAGCGGGCGTCCGCCATCATCCGCCAGACGTCCGGGAAGCGGAACACCGCGGCGTCGCGGACCTGGGGGGCCCTCGCGGACACGAACGCGTCCACGATGGCGTCGCGCACCGCGCGCGGCATGTCCAGGATGCGCACGCCGCAGCGGTAGGGCCGCAGGCGCTGATCATGCCGGGACTCGAAGGGCACGACGTCCACCGAGCGCACCTCCACGCGGCACGCCGCCTCCGAGCCATCCGGCAGGAGCAGCATGGTGTCCAGCAGCGAGCCCACCGGCAGCACCTCGCACGACGCGTCGATGGGGAAGGCGAACCCGCCCGCGCCCAGGTCCAGCACCGCGCGGGTGATGCGCTGGCCGCTGAACGGCGAGGTGAAGCGCACGAGGAAGCGGTGCTGCGCGCTGGGGCGGAAGCGCTGCTGGCCGCGCCGGTTCTCCACCGCGAGCGAGCGGGGCATCCCCAGCGCCACGCCGTCATGTCCCACGTGGAGCATGCTGGTGACGCCGCGGTAGCGCTGGCCGCCCATCTCGAAGGAGAGGTGGACCACCTCGCCCACGCTCGCGGGCAGCACCGGGGACACCTGCCCGCGCAACAGGCCCCGTTCGTCGGAGGGCTCCACCGTGGCGGACTCCAGGAGGAAGTGCGCCGTCTGGCTCTCCGCGGGGTGCAGCCACACGGGCAGCTCGCGCCGGAGCGCCTTGCGCAGCGCGGCCTGCACCGCCACGGCGTCCCGCAGCGTGCGCGGCGGCGCGGCGGTGGACTCGTCATGCGCCAGCCGCCAGGAGATGCCCACGCGCAGGAACGCGTGCGTCCCCTGCTGGACGGGGGTGGCGTGGCGCACGTAGGCGCGGGCCACGTGCAGCACGGGCCGGCCGTCCCGCAGCATGGTCAGCGAGTCCAGGGGCGTGCCCGGCAGGAAGGCCGCCAGCGACGCGTCCATGGGGACCTGGAGCGCGGCGCCGAAGTGGCCCAGGTCCTGGCACTCGGCGCTGAAGGCCTGGCCGCGCAAGAGGAAGTCCACGCGCATCCCGGCATCCAGCGACACGCGCGTGGAGGCGCGCAGCTGGAGGATGTCGCGCAGGCGCATCTGCAATTCGCCTTCGGTCAGCGCGTCGTCCACCGTGCTGAAGACGTGCCCCTCCGCGGCCGTCTCCACCAGCTCCTCCAGCCCGTGCTGATCCGACCGGGCGCAGACGAACACGCAGACGGCCTCCGGCGCCGCGCGGTCCACGTGGCGCAGGAAGCGGCGCGCGTTGTCCGCGGGCGCGATGATCAACGTGGGCGCGGTCGCCTCCATGCGCCGCGTGGCTTCCAGCTGAGAGCCCACCACTGAAACGCGGTGCGTGTTCAACGCGGACTTCAGCGCGTTGCGACGCATCTCGTTGGGGTGGACGATGAGGACTTCGTGGGTCGGCACGCTCATGGATTTCCCCCGACGCGCAAGAGACACATCGGCGCCCGTGCATGGCGCCATTCCCGTCGACGCGGGGCTCGCACGCGCCCCGTTCCCGCCATCCGCATGTCTTGAGTGTCCGAGCCAGGTGCTCTCTCTGTTGCCAGCGGGCCCGCGCTGAAACGCCATCCCGGTGAGCCGCCGGCGAACAACCACCGCGTACTTTACCTGCTCCTATGGATTAGGTGATGTACGCGGGGGTGAGAGGACTTTTCGGAATAGGTTAAAGACGCGCGGTCGCGTGGGACCCCTTGGTGGGTAGGGACGCACGCACGGGAGCCGGCGGAGAGCCCTGGCCCCAGGCCGCGAACGCCGTTACAGAATGCGCGGGCGACGAGGAGGCCCCCCATGGGCGAGACGGTGGATTACGAGGGCGGAATCCGGGAGCTGAAGCGCTCCATGAACGCGGTCATCCTGGCGCACTACTACCAGGAGAGCGAAGTGCAGGACGTGGCCGACTTCGTCGGTGACAGCCTGGCGCTGGCGCAGGCGGCGGCGCGGACGGAAGCCGACGTGATTGTTTTCTGCGGTGTGCACTTCATGGCGGAGACCGCCAAGATTCTGAATCCCAGCCGACAAGTGCTGCTTCCGGACCTCAAGGCCGGCTGCTCGCTGTCGGACCGGTGCCCGCCCGCGGCCTTCAAGGCGTTCAAGGACAAACACCCGGGCGCCTTCGTGGTGTCGTACGTGAACAGCTCCGCCGCGGTGAAGGCGATGAGCGACGTCATCTGCACGTCGTCCAACGCCGTGCGCATCGTGAACCAGATTCCGAAGGACCGCCCCATCCTCTTCGCGCCGGATCAACACCTGGGCCGGCACGTGATGAAGCAGACGGGCCGCGACATGGTGCTGTGGCCGGGCAGCTGCATCGTCCATGAAATCTTCAGCGAGAAGAAGCTCGTGGGGCTGAAGGTGGAGCATCCGGACGCGGAGGTGGTGGCCCATCCGGAGTGCGAGCAGCAGGTCTTGCGGCACGCGGACTTCATCGGCTCCACCAAGGCCATCCTGGATTACGTGGTGAAGAGCCCGAAGAAGAAGTTCATCGTGGTGACGGAGGCGGGAATCCTCCACCAGATGAAGAAGGCCGCGCCGGACAAGACGTACCTCCCGGCGCCCCCGGACAACGGGTGCGCGTGCAACGAGTGCCCGTACATGCGCCTCAACACGCTGGAGAAGCTCTACCGCTGCATGAAGGACAGGACGCCGGAGCTGGTGCTGCCGGCGGACCTGCAGCACGCGGCGCTCGCCCCCCTGCAGCGGATGCTGGAGTGGTCCGCCTGAGGGAAGCGGGCCGCGGGGACTGTCGCCCGCGTCCCACGTTCGCCAACTCGCGCCTTGCGGATGGCGGGCCCAAGTGCCATGGAAGGGACGTGGCCTTCCGATTTCTCGCACTTCCCGCCCACCGGCTGGTGGACTTCCCCAAGACCCTGCCGGACGAAGAGCGCCTCGAGCCGGACCTGCCCCCGGTGCACGAGGCCGTGGAGCGAGCCCTCGCCGGCGCCGAGTTCCGCGACCTGAAGGCCCGCGACCGCCTGCGCGCCCTGCTCCAGGGGGACCGTCCAGCGGCCCTGGGCTCGCCGGGCAAGGGCTTTGGCCCGAGCGCCATCTTCGCCCAGCCGCCCCAGGACCTGCCGGCGCTGCTGCGCCTGGCGGATGAGCTGGAGCACCTGGCCCGCCGGGAGGCCGGCGAGCGCGCGCTGGTGTGGAAGTGCGGCCAGTGCGGCGCCCGCTACGCGGTGCCGGTGGCCCTGGTGCGCCAGGTGTCCATCCGCTGCGAGCGCTGCGGCAACCCGGTGCAGCTGTCCTCGCAGGAGAGCCTGGGCGAGGAGGCCCTCATCGACCCGTTCCAGGGCGCGGTGAACAGCAGCCGGCACCAGCTGGCGGCCTTCTTCCGCGAGGCCATGGCGCGCGGCTGGCCGGTGCTCGTGGCCGAGGGCGGAACCCCTGCCCCGCGCGGGCGTCCTTCCAGCCCGGCGGCCTGAGCCACCTCGCCGGTGTTCCCACGGGGGCCCTTCACGGGCCCCCTTTTCGTTTCAGATGAAGATGCCGGCGGAGGCGTCGTTGCGCGCCTCCTGGAGCTCCTGCGTGGCGGGACGGCCGCGCAGCGCATCCATCACCTGGCGCGGCGCATGGCGCCCCGAGCACTTGGAGCACTCGCACTTGCCGCGCTTGCAGGTGCAGTCCGCCTTGCTGCCGCAGGAGCACTTCGCCGACAGCAGCTGATCCAGCTCCTCCAGGGGGCGCGGCGCGTCGTCCTGCTTCGCCTCCGGAGCCCCGCGGGTCTCCGGTGCCGGCGTCTGGGGCGCGGTGCCCGTCTTGGAGGCAGCGGCCGCCTTCGCATGGGCCTCGCAGGCGTGGGCGCTGGTGGGCAGGAGCCAGAGGCCTCCCAGCAGCAAACCCGCGGTCATCAACGTCGCGCTGCGTGCCATGTCCGTTCTCCTTCGCGAAGGCCCGGGGGGAGGCGCCCGCCGTCCCGGCCTATAGCCCAGGGCACTCCCCCTGCCAAGGCATTCGCACGTACCTTTGCCTACCCTTCAACGGAGCCCACGGTGCGCTCGCCCGGCGCGGGGGCGCGCGCGTACAGTCCGCGCCCTCCTGCCCGTGACGAACCGAACCGCCCGCATCGCCTTTGCCGCCGCGCTCGTCCTGGGGGCGCTCCCGCTCTGGGTGTCGCGCCTGCTGCCCATGGTGGACCTGCCGCAGCACCTGTACCTCATCTCGGTGCTGCACCGGCTGGACGACCCGACGACGCTCTACCCCACGCTGTTCGCGGCGCGGCACGAGCTGACGCCGTACCTGGGCTACTACTACCTCGTCAGCGCGCTCAACTGGCTGTTGCCGCTGGAGCTGGCCAACCGCGTCTTCCTCACCGCGTACGTGGTGGGCATGCCGCTGGGCATGGCCTTCCTGTCGCGCAGCCTGGGCCGGCCGTCGTGGCCCGCGCTGCTCACGCTGCCGCTCGCGTACGGGGACAGCTTCGGCTGGGGCTTCATCAACTACCTGGCGGCCCTGCCGCTGACGCTCGTGTGCTGCGGCCTCTTCGTGCGGACGCTGACGGACGCGCCGCGCCGGCCGCGCTGGGGCGTAGGGCTGGCGGTGTGCCTGGTGGCGGTGCTGCTCTTCCACGTGCAGGCCTTCGGGTTCCTGGCGTTCGGGCTGCCGTGGCTGCTCGTCACCACGCCGGTGCCGGAGGACGCGGCGGCCAGCGGCATCGTGGCCCGGCTGCGGCCGCGCGTGCCGGCGCTCCTGGGCGTGGTGCCCGGCGTGGCGCTGTTCCTGTCGTGGGTGGTGCTGCGGTTCGGCAACCCGCCGGACATCCAGCCGGGCGCGCCGTGGAAGGCGTGGGGGCCCACGTTCTCGCCGCAGAACCTGGCGTGGAAGGGCTTCGAGCAGAACCGCGCGGAGTTCTTCCAGGTGCTCGCCAACACGTTCCACGACGGCTCGGACCGCTGGCCGCTGTATGCCGTAAGCGCGGTGGCGGTGGCGGGCTGGGTGCTGGGGCTCGTGCAGCCGGGGACGCGGCGCGAGGGCCCGGTGGCGCGCTGGCGGCTGCTGGGGCTGGGCGTGCTGGCGCTGGCGCTCTACTTCCTCCTGCCCTTCGACATCCGGGGGTACGTCTACTACCTCAACACGCGCTACGCGCACCTGGCCGCGGCGCTGCTGGTGGCGAGCATGCCGGCCGCGCGCGCGGACTGGCGGCGGCCGTTGGGGCTCGCCGCGGCGGCGAGCGCGTTGCTGCTGGCCTTCGTGATGGGGCGCGGCTTCCAGCGCTTCTCCCAGGAGGCCCGGGAGCTGGAGGCGCTGTCCCAGCTGGCCGCGAATCGGCCGAAGGTGATGGGGCTGGTGTTCGACCCGCGCTCCAGCGTGGTGCGCTTCCCCGTCTTCATCCACGCCGCGGCGGTGGTGGCGCGCGAGCGCGGCGGGGTGCCCAACTTCACCTTCGCCACCACGCCCCACTCGCCGCTGCGCTACCGGGGGGAGGTGCCGCCCACCTTCCCTTCGGAGTGGCGGCCGCAGGAGATGAACTACGCGACGCAGGGCAGCTGGTACGACCACTTCCTGGTGCGCGGGGTGCATCCGTCGCGCGTCTTCGGCGCCCGGCTCCAGTCGGAACTGGTCATCGTGGGACAGAGCGGAGGGAGCTGGCTGGTGCGGCGGCGGTAGGGCGTGAAGTAGAAACCGGCGCATGAGCCCTGCCTCCACCGAGCCCCGTCCCCTGCTGGATGCGTTGCGCGCCGGCACGCCCCTGCCCGCCTTCCCGGAGGCGGACGTCGCCCAGGCCCGGAAGCTCGCGGACGACGTGGGCTCCGCGTCCGCCTCGGCCGTGGAGGCCCTGCCCGAGCCCCTGGCGGGCGCGGTGCTGGAGGCCGCCGTGCTGGCGGGCCAGGTGGCGCTGCCGGAGGCCCTGTCCGCTTCGCCGGTGAAGCCGCTGGCCAAGGCCGCGAAGAAGGCGCTCTACCGGCTGCGCTCGCGCGGCGTCACCCCGCCGGAAGCGCCCAAGGAGGCGCCCCCGGCTCCCGCCCCGGAGACGCTGCCCACGCTGGTGACGGTGGTGTCGTCGGCGGGGCAGTACGGCTTGCTGCTCACGCGCGTGGTGCGCGGCGGCGTGGAGCTGCTCCAGGTCGTCGCGTCGGATGAGCAGGGCGTGCTGGAGCTCACCCGCACGGAGCAGAGCCGCGGGGACATCCGCCGCATCCTCAAGCACGGGCTGAAGAACGGCTTCGGCATGGAGGTCTCCCGCGAGGAGGGGGCCCGCCTGCTCGCCGAGGCCGTTGCCCTCAACCTGCGCACCCGCACGCCCTTCCCGCCGGACCTGGAGGCCGCGCTGCGCCACCACGGGGTCCAGCCCCAGGAGCCCGAGCCCCTCCCCGCCCCCGAGCCCGACGACGTGCGCCGCGCGCTGGAGGGCGATCAGCTCCATGCGACGCCGGAGATCGCCGAGTGGGTGCCGCCCGACGCGGAGGTGCGGGGCCTGATGGAGCAGGTGCAGGCGCTGGCCTCGAGCCCGCTGGCGCTGAGCGGGCCCCAGCGCAAGGAACAGGTGCGGCAGCGGGTGCTGGACGCGGCGCGGGCCTTCTTCACCCCGGAGGTGCGCCAGCGCTACGCGCGCCGCCTGTGGCGCATGGCGGCCTTCTTCGACGCGACCGCGCGGGCCCTCCAGGCGGACATCGCCAGGGGCGAGGCGCGGCGCCTCTTCCACGGACTCGACGAGCCCTTCTCGCTCTTCGCGGAGGCGCTCTTCGCCAAGGTCCTGGTCCTGGCCGCGGCGGGTGCCCAGGCCCAGGCGGAGCAGGGCGCCCCGGCCCCCGAAGCGCCTCCTGCCGCCCCCACGGGCGAGCGGCGCAGCCCCGGCGGCCTCATCCTGCCCTGACGGCACCCCGGAGCCCTCAGGAGGAGCCGTCAGGAGGGCCCGCGTCCCGGAGACGCCCCGGGAGCGGGCCCGCTTGCTTCAGAGCTGCTCCGTGCGGGCGCACAGGAGCAGGTCCAGGTTCTCCCGCTCCCAGGCGAGCGCCCGCTGGTAGTCGTGGAAGCGCTTCTCGTGCTCCATCAGCTCCGGCGGGTGGATGCAGCGCCGGCCGTCCTCGCCCCGGCGGGCGCGGTAGACGTGGTGCAGCATCTCGTGGAAGACGATCCACTCCACGAAGTACCGGGGCACCAGCGGCTGGTCCAACGCCGGGTGGATGCGGATGACCTTCGAGTCCGCCGAGTACGAGCCCATCTTGATGCTCTTGCGTGGCCCCTTCACCCGGGGCGCCGGCCCGTAGGTGATGGCCGCGTCGATGCGGCTCTGGAAGTAGCGCTCGTTGAGCCGCTCATAGATGCGGCCGAGGTCGTGGTAGCGCCCCACTGGGGACAGCCGCAGCCGCTTGCGCATCTGCGCCGGGGACAGCCGGCGGATGAAGATGCGGTTGCGCTCGATGTAGCGGTCCAGGAGCGCGCTGGCGTCCGGGTCCCCCTTGCGCACGAAGCTCGCGAGCGCCTGGAGCACTTCGTCCGGTGCGGCCAGGAACATGTGGTGCAGCCTCAGCCGCCACAGCGCCCGCTGCCGTTGGAACGTCAGCATGGTGTGGGTGTTGTCGTGGATCTCCACCGCCACCTTCCCCCGCAGCCGCGTGCGCAGCCGGCGCTCCAACACGCGCCGCCACACCTTCACCAGTCGGTTGGGCTCTGGGGCGACCGGGAGCTGCCGGGCCACCCTCCCCGCGGGGTAGGTCCTCTGTCGGTTGATGTTCTTCTGCTTCTTCGCGCGAGCCATAGAGGGGCCGGAGTCTACGGACCCCTCTGACATGTGTAAACGCGC
Organism: Corallococcus sp. CA049B; assembly: GCF_003611685.1. NCBI lineage: Bacteria > Pseudomonadati > Myxococcota > Myxococcia > Myxococcales > Myxococcaceae > Corallococcus > Corallococcus sp. CA049B. The sequence goes on from NZ_RAWC01000001.1 coordinate 73,781, forward strand.
CCGCTTGGTGGAAAGCCAAGGAATTCCAACGACTTAAGGGCACTCAAGCTTACCCGGTCCTACGTGTCCTCCGGGGGGTGCGGATGCCGCATACGCGTAAGTCGCCGTGCCAATTAGCGCCGCCTGCGGCATGGGACCCGGAGCGTCTGGAGTTCCCCGGTTACAGGTCGGACGTTGTAGGTCTCGATGCCCCGAGGTGCACGTCTTCCCGGGCAGGTGTACTGGACGCGAAGGGGGCCCGGAGCCAGGGCGACCACCTGGTTGATGGGCAGCTTTCCGCCCCCCGGCCGGCCGAGCACGGTGCGCACCGGGGCCTCGAAGCGGACCTCCACGGTGGCGGGGGGTGGGGGCTCGGCCGGAGCCGCCGTCGCGACGGCCAGCGGAGCCGCGGGTTCGGTGCCCGCCGCGGCCACCGCGAGGCCTGCGTCCGGCGGGCTCGCGGCGGCGTCCGCGAGGGCGGGTTCAATGGGCTGCCGCGCGGCGGTGTCCGCGAGGGCGGGTTCAGCGGGCTTCGACGGCGCGGCTTCGGCCGGGACAGGAGCGGGTGGCGTGGGCGCCTTCACGGGGGCCGTTCCCTGGGGACCGGGCCGGGCCGGGCCTCCCGCCGGAGGCCCCTTCATGGGCGCGGGGGGAGCCTGCGCTTCCGGACCGAAGAGGCCCATCATCCACGCGAGCCCCAGGCCCAGCACGGCCACGAGCACCACGCCCGCCACCACCAGGATGGCGCGCGAGCGCCGGGGCGACCGGGAGGAATCGAGCGTGTCGGGGCCCGCGTCGTCGTAGTCCTCGTCCTCGTCCTCCTCGACGGGCGCGCGCACGGCCCGACGGGGCGGCGGCCTTCGCGGCGCCTGGAACCCGATGGTGGACTCGTCGTCGTCCGGGTCTCCGATCGTAACGGGCGTCGGACCCGTGAGGCTCACCGCGGAGGGTCCCGGGTCGGTGTTGAAGCGCTCGTCGTCCTCGGGTGACGGCCGCGGCGGCGGGCGGACATTGCGAGCCCCCGGGTTTCCGGACGGGGCGGAGCGGTTCGCGTCACTGGACGCAGAGGCCCCACGGCGCGGGCCTGGCGGCTGCGACACACGGCCGTCGTCGCCCATGCGGCGAGGGCCGGAGGACAACGGCTCGGAGCGGCCGTCGTCGCCCATGCGGCGGGGGCCGGAGGACAGCGGCTCGGAGCGGCCGTCGTCGCCCATGCGGCGAGGGCCGGAGGACAGCGGCTCGGAGCGGCCGTCGTCGCCCATGCGGCGAGGGCCGGAGGACAGCGGCTCGGAGCGGCCGTCGTCGCCCATGCGGCGGGGGCCGGAGGACAGCGGCTCGGAGCGGCCGTCGTCGCCCATGCGGCGGGGGCCGGAGGACAGCGGCTCGGAGCGGCCGTCGTTGGCGGACGCCATGCCCGGCCGGCGCGGGCCAGGTGGCGGCGTCGTGGCGCGTCCCTCCGGCGTGCGACGCGCGGTGGGCGCGAACGGATCATCCCCGGCACCCGCCCCGCGAGGCATGGCCACGCCGGACGAAGGACGCCGCGAACGGTCTCCCCCGCCCCGCTCTCCCGACCCGGAGCGCGCGGTGGCCTCCGGAGGGCCATTGCGCCGCGCCGGTGCGGGCGTGGGCGCGACGGGCCGGGGACGGCGCGCGCGCAGCGGCACGGTGGAGTCGCCCTCGTCGTCCTCCTCCTGTGCCTCCTCTTCGTCCCAGGCTTCCGCCTCGAACACGGGCTCCAGGTGGCGGCGCGGCGTGGGAGCGCCGGGCATCGTCCCGACGGCGGTGGACTCGCCGTCATCATCGTCGTCGTCGTGGCCCGAGGGCAGGTCGCGCGGCCGCGCCATCTGCGTCTCCGGCTCCCCTTCCTCCGAGTCCCAGGCGCGCAGCGCCGCAGATTCCGCGGTGGGCCTGCGCGCGGGAGGCCGGGACACCAGCCCCACGGGCGTCAGCGCCGAGGGCCCTCGCGGCGGCGACGCCGTCCCGCCCAGCGGCAGGGTGCGCGCGCCCGTGTCCTCGTCGAGCGGCGACGTGCGCGACGACGTGTCCTCCACGTCCGACAGGGGCAGCGTGCGCGCGGCGGTGTCCTCCGCGTCCGCAAGGGGCAGCGTGCGCGCGGCGGTGTCCTCCGGAAGCTCGGGCACCGGAGGCGGCAGCGGCGTGCGCAGCGGCGGCAGCGGCAGGGTGGCCTCGTGCCGGCCCGCGCGCTTCGCCGGGGGGATGTGGAGCACGGTGCGCTCCTCCTTCTCCCCCAACAGCCGCGCGATGTACTGCGCCACGTCCAGGCTCTGCTTGAGCACGCCGGACGCGAGGAACACCTCCAGGTCCTTGCGCACGTCGGAGGCCCGCTGGTAGCGCAGCGTGCGGTCCTTCACCAGGCACCGCATCACGATGCGCGACAGCGCCTCCGGGTAGTCCGGGCGCACCAGGTGCGGCGGCGTCGCCTCCTCGTAGCGGATGGCGTAGAGGATGCCTTCCGTGGTGGGGCGGTGGAAGGGCTGCTTGCCGGTGGTGATTTCGTAGAGCATCACCCCCAGCGCGTAGATGTCCGCCCGGTGGTCCAGCCGCTCCTGGAGGATCTGCTCGGGAGAGAGGTAGAGGAACTTCCCCTTGATGACGCCCGGCTTGCTGCGCTCCATGAACGCGCCGGCCTTGGCGATGCCGAAGTCGACGAGCTTCACGCGCCCGTCGTAGGAGATCATCACGTTCTGCGGAGAGACGTCCCGGTGGATCAGCTCCAGCGGGCGCCCATCCACGCCTCGGCTGAAGTGCGCGTGGTCCAGGCCCGCGGCGATGGCCGCGCAGATCTTCGCCGCGACGCCGTACGGCATGGACGCGCCGAACTTGAACTCCTCCGCGAGCACGCGGCGCAGGTCCACGCCCTCCACGTACTCCATGCAGATGAAGATGTTGTCTCCCTCGATCCCCAGCTCGTGCACCTGCACGATGTTGGGGTGATGGAGCTGGGCGGCGATGCGCGCCTCGTCCAGGAACATCTGGACGAACTCCGGCTCCTCGGAGAGGTACGGGAGGATCCGCTTGATGACCACCAGCGTCGGATCCGGCGGCTTGTGCGCCAGGAAAAGCTCCGCCATCCCACCCAGCGCGAGGCGCTTGATGAGCAGATATTTGCCGAACGGGGTGGCCGTCTGGGGCGAGCTCAAGGACGTGGAAGGTGTGGGCCGCGGGTGGAACTTTGAAGCGTGTCCGGAGCCTACCTGCATTCCCGCCCCGGGGGGAGCCGTCCGACCCGCCCGGCGCCGGACTCTAGGCAGGCCCCGCGGGGCACGCGAACTTTCGGGCCCCTGAAACACGACCGCCCCCCAGGGCACGAGGGCCCTGGGAGGCGGACGGGGAAAAGCGTCAGGCGGAAGGCGGATTACTCCGGGGCCACCGGGCCCGCCACCTCGCCCGGCAGGTCTTCGCAGCCCTGCGGGATGATGGTGTAGGTGTAGCGCTTGTCGGTGATGCCCGGCACGCCGCTGTCGGGATCGTTGTCACCGCAGCCGGTGATGTCGGAGCTGCCGTTCTTGCAGGGCGCGAAGGTGTAGGTGTCCCAGACGCCACTGATGCCGTTGGGGAACGTCACCGAGCCGCCATCCAGGGCCGCCTTCTGGAAGTCGCAGCCTTCGAACGTGCCGCCGTCGCTGAAGGTCCGGGACCGGGTCTTGTCGTGGTAGACGAGGATGCCACCGGTAACCTCGAAGCCGTAATAGAGGGTGCCCGCGTCCTCGTTGTCCAGGCGCTGGAACTGGACGGGCTGCGGGTTGGTCAGCGTGAGCGGACCCGCCAGGTGCACGCGCGTGCCCAGGTAGGCCGCGCTGTTCTGGGCCACCGCGAGCGACGCCGTCAGATCCTCCGCCGTTACCTCATTGGCGGCCGGCAGGTTCGCCGTCCCCGCGTCCGTGATCTTGGGCGTGATGGCCAGCGGCACCGCGGGGTCACGCTGATTGGCCAGACGCTGACGGCGGCCGGTGAACGGCGTGAAGTTCCCCTCCGTGCCGAAGTAGCCCTCGATATCGACGGTGTCGCCAATCTGCGGGTGATACGCGTCCGGCGTGTCCGTGTAGAACTTGTGGATGAAGAGGCCCTCCTTTGGAGCGGCCGGATCCGTCACCCAGAAGTACGAGCGCCAGGAGCCGTTGCCCTGCTCGCTGAGCTTCTCGTAGTGGACGCCAGAGATGACCACGTCGCGCAGCGTCGCCTTGTTCCCGAACGACAGCTTGCGCGCCGCGGCGATCTGGTTGGCCGTGCCCGCGTCGGTGGTGCCCGCGTCGGTGGTGCCCGCGTCAGAGCCCGCGTCGGTGGTGCCCGCGTCGGTGCTGCAGACGCCCGTGCAGCCGGCGTCGGGAGTGGGCGTGGGGTTCTCGTCGTCACGGCCGCCACAGCCGGCCGCGGTGGCCATCGCCGCGGCAGCCAGGAGCGCCGCAGCGCCCAGCTTCGTGCGCAGTTCCATTTGAAATTCTCCGGGGGGTGAAGGGCGCCGAGGTGGTTGAAGTCCGACGCCAGTCGGGCTGAGGATTCAGACCCTTATACCGGTGGCTCCGTAGGGCCGGCAAGGAACGGACCGAGGCCCTGTCCGTGACATCATCGTCAATTCAGGAATAGGTGGATCATGCTGCCGCGCGACATGTTTCTTCACGGGCTCAAGCCCACGCTCCACATCGCGCACCGCGGCGGAGCGCTGCTCGCGCCGGAGAACACGCTGGAGGCCTTTCAGCGCGCCGTCCACACGCACCGCACGGACATGCTGGAACTGGACGTGCACCTGTCGCGCGATGGTGAAGTCATCGTCGCGCACGACGACACGCTGGAGCGCTGCACCGACGGCGAAGGCCCGCTCGCGGCGCTGACGCTTTCCGAATTGCGCAAGCTGGACGCGGGCCACCGCTTCACGCCGGACGAGGGCCGCACCTTCCCCTTCCGAGGCCAGGGCATACGCCTGCCCACACTGCGCGAGGTGCTGCGCGCCTTCCCGGCCCTGCGCCTCAACGTGGAGCTCAAGCCGGACGTGCCGGGCGCGGAGGCCGTGCTCGCCCGCCTGCTGACCGAGGAAGGGGCCCTGGGCCGCGTGTGCCTGGGCAGCGAGCAGGACGTCATCGCGGAGCGGCTCCACGAAGAGCTTCCCGACGCGTGCCACTTCTACCCGCGCGACGCGCTGGCCGCGTTCGTCCTGGCGCTCAAGGCGGGCGAGGCGCCGCCGGAGGACGCGCGCTTCAGCGTGCTCGACATGCCGCTGTACTTCGGCGAGGTGCGGCTGGTGGACGACGTGCTGCTCAAGGCCGCGGCCGAGCGCGGCAAGTGGATCAACGTGTGGACCGTGGATGATCCGGCGGAGATGGACCGGCTCATCTCCGAGCGCATCGGCGGCATCATGACCGACCGGCCGGACCTGCTCCGCCAGCGAATGGACGCCTCTGGAAAGCCGGGTTAAGCCTTCGGGCTCCATGCCCCGCTCCACCGCCCGCGCGCGTCCGGCGACGTCCCGCACCGAGCCGTCCTCGACCCAGGCGCCGCCCCCGGCCGACGCCGGAAAGAAGCCCGCTCGCAACGCCCTCAAGCCCAAGGTGAAGGTGCCGCGCGCCAAGCGCTTCGTGGCGCTCGCGGGCAACATCGGCGCGGGCAAGACGACGGCCGCGAAGCTCATCAGCCAGGGCTTCGGCTTCGAGCTCTTCGACGAGCCCGTCATCGACAACCGCTTCCTGCGTGACTACTACGGCGACATGACGCGGTGGTCGTTCACGCTGCAGCTGGAGTTCCTCATCCGGCGCGTGGAGCACCACGAGCTCATCCACTCCGTCAGGAAGAGCTGCGTGCAGGACCGCACGCTGTATGAAGACCCCGAAATCTTCGCCAAGTACCTGCACGGCCTGGGGCACATGACGAACGCGGAGCTGGACCTGTACTACGAGTACTTCCAGCGGCTGTCGCGCCACATCGTGCGGCCGGACAAGGTCATCTGCTTCGACGTGCCGTCGGAGGAGGTGCTGCTCCAGCGCATCCGCACGCGCGGCCGCGCGGAGGAGAAGGGCATCGGGCGGCCCTTCCTCAAGGGCCTCAACGGCTACTACGCGGGCTTCCCCCAGGTGCTCCAGGAGAAGTACGGCGTGGAGTGCCTGGTGGTGGACGTCTCCAAGTCGGACATCCGCAAGGGCGCGGGCCGCGAGGAGTTCATGGACCGCGTGTCCGCATTCCTGGCCTGACGCGATACCGACTCTCGTGCGACGCTCCGTCGCGCCATGCACGACCTCAGCCCCAAGAGCCCGCGCGACTCCGAAGTGGTGATGACGCAGCTCATCCTCCCTCCGGACGCCAACAACCTGAACGCCGCGTTCGGCGGGAAGGTGATGCAGTGGATCGACATCTGCGGCGCCGTGGCCGCCCAGCGCCACTGCCGTCAGGTCGTGGTGACGGCCTCCATGGACGAGCTGCACTTCCACGCCCCCATCCGCGTGGGCTGGATTGCCCTGCTCCACTCCCGCGTGCTCGCGGCGTTCCGCACCTCGCTGGAGGTGGGCGTCACCGTGCACGCGGAGAACCCGCTCACCGGTGAGCGGCACCTCACCACCAGCGCGCTGCTGACGTTCGTGGCGCAGGGCCAGGACGGCAAGGGCGTGCCCGTGCCGCCGCTGCTCCTGGAGTCGGAGGCGGAGCGCCAGGCCTTCCAGGAGGCGGAGGCCCGCCGCGCCCAGCGCCGCAACCGCGGTCAGGGCGAGCAGAACTGGATGAAGGTGATGAAGCCCGTGGCCGGCGCCTGAACGCACGAAGGGCCGGGGGCACGCCTGCCTGGCGTCCCATCCCGGCCCTTCCTCCACGGCAATCCGTCAGACGGCGGATCAGGTGGTGAACGACGTCCCGCAGCCGCAGGACGACTTGGCGTTGGGGTTCTCGAACTTGAAGCCCGCGCCGGTGATGCTGGTGACGTAGTCGATGTGGGTGCCCGAGAGGTACTGGGCGCTCAGCGCGTCGGTGGCGATGGTGACGCCGTCCTGCTCCCAGGTCTGGTCGCCGGCCTTCGTCTCCTTGACGAGGTTCAGGTCGTAGCCCAGGCCGCTGCAGCCGGAGGGCACCACGCGGATGGAGAAGAAGTAGCCCTGGAAGCCCTGGGCCTGGATGACCGTCTTCACCTGGGCGATGGCGGCGGCCGTCAGGACGACGGGCGCGGAGGCGGCGGGCTGGGAGGCCGGCGTGGAGCCGGTGACGGCGGTAGAAGTATCCATGTGCTTCAATCTCCTCGTAGACGGCGCCTCATAACGCCCTGGCGCCTGAAAAGCCAAGGGACCTGACGGGCCCCTTCCCGGCTCAACAGAAGATAACCCCCATGCCCATCCCCGAAATCACCCCCGCCGAGCTGGCCCGGCGCCTGGCCGGCCCTCCCGAGTCACGCCCCGTGCTGGTGGACGTGCGCTTCCCGCACGAGCACGAGTGGGTGGCCCTGCCCGGCTCGGTGCTGATGCCCCTGCCGGAGCTGGAGGACTTCCACGAGCAGCTGGAGTCCCTCCGGGGCCGCCCCGTGGTCGTCTACTGCCACCACGGGGTGCGCAGCCTGGACGGCGCCGCGTACCTCATCGACCGGGGCCTGGAGGCCGTGTCGCTCCAGGGCGGCATCGACCTGTACTCGCGCACCGTGGACCCTGCCCTGCCGCGCTACTAGCTACATCGCCGTATCCAGGTTGAGCGTCTGGTCAGTCACCTCGCTGGGGCTGACCTTCGCCTCGAACGTCACCGGCTCCTTCAGCTTGGCGCCGCGCAGCTCCAGGATGTGCTTGCCTTCCATCAGCTTGAGCGTGGTGCTCGCGTTCCCGATGAGCTGGTTGTTCCGGTAGACAGACAGGCCCGTCACACTCCTGGGCAGGATCTTCAAACGGAGGGTGCCCTCCTTGAAGCTGCGCTCGAAGGTCTTCAGCTCACCGGGCTGGCCGAACGCGAGCTCCTCGGAGTCCTCCAGGTAGATGCCCTGGGCGTCGTTCTCCAGGATGAGCGTGTCCTGCAGGTGGGCGCCCTGCACGCGCGTGAGCGGCGCGGTGCCCAGCATCGTCACCGGCTCCGGGCTGTTGCAGCGCTCCGTGTGCCGCACGGACACCTTCACCGGCTGGTTGGTGTTCACCGTGAGCCACACGCCCTGCGCGTCCGCCGCCTTGGACGTGAGCGCCAGCAGGATGGGTTCGCGGAAGAGCACGCCCATCGCGAGCAGGCCCACGACCAGGCCCACCGTCACCAGCGCGCGAACGCTGCCGCCCCCGGGCCTCGCCGGCTCCGGGAGCGCGGGGGCGCTGGAGCGCGACGGGCGGCGCTCGCCGGAGTCCTCGTCGTCCACCGGCGGGGCCACCGGGCGCGGGCGCGGGGCGTCCACGCGGCTGGAGGTGCGGCGGCGAGGCGGCTCCACCGCGGACTGGCTGGTGCTGGTGCGGCGGCGCGGAGGCGGCGGCGCGGGCACGGGCTCCGTCTCCGGATCATCCTCCGGGGGCGGCAGGCGCGTGCGCTCGTCGTCCTCCAGCTCCATGCGGTGCACGCCCGAGCGCGAACGCATGGGCGGCTCCGACACCGGCGCCCCGCGCGACATCGTGCGCCGGGGCGGAGGGACGTCGTCCCCGGACTGGCTGCGCAGGTCCGGGCGCGAGTTCGTGCGGGCGATCTGCGTCGCGTTCGGGTTGCTGGTGGACGTGCCGCGCCGGACCGCCGGCTCCGACACGCTGGAGCGGCGCCGGGGCTGCGGCTCCACGCCGGTGAGCGACGGCGCGTCGTATTCGTTCGGATCCTCCGCCAGCGCGGGCGACATGCCCGTGGAGCGGCGGGGCGCGGCGCCCGTGCGGGTGGAGTTGCCCCGCGAGCGCTCGCGCGACTGCGAAGGCGACTCGCCCGGCGGGGCCTCCCAGCTCATGTCCGGGGGCGGCCGGGGCGGCGCGGTGTTGGAGTCCTCGCCCACGGGCACGAACTGGCCCTGCTTGAGCTCCTCACTCAGACGATCCGCGAAGAGCGTCTTCATCAGCTCCGAAATCTGTCCGGAGGTGACGAGCCAGCGCTCGTTGACGAGCAGCTCCTCCAGCGCCGTCTGGAACTCGCGCGCGTTGTCGTAGCGGTCATCCGCGCTCCTGGCCAGGGCGCGCATCACCACGTGGTCCATGTCCCGGGGCACGTCGGCCACCTCGGACGGGGACGGGATGGAGCACTCCATGGCCGCCTGCAGCGTGGCCAGCTCCGAGTCCTTCTTGAGCGGCCGGTGCCCGGTGAGCATCTCGTACAGCACCAGGCCGATGGCGAAGATGTCCGCGCGCCGGTCCAGGTGCTTGCCCGCGGCCTGCTCGGGCGCCATGTACGCGAACTTGCCCTTGATGGCGCCGGACTTCGTCATCGACGCCTGATCCGCGGCCTTCGCGATGCCGAAGTCCACCAGCTTCACCGAGCCATCGAAGCTGATCAGGATGTTCTGCGGGCTGATGTCGCGGTGCACCACGTTGAGCGGCTGGCCGCGGTCATCCGTGCGGCTGTGCGCGTAGTAGAGGCCTTCGCACGCGGACGCGACGATGCGGATGGCCAGCGGACGGGCGATCCACTGGTTCATCCCGCTGGCCTTGCGCATGACCCGGCCCAGGTCCTCGCCGTGGATGAACTCCATGGCGATGTAATAGGTGCCGTTGGCCTCGCCGAATTCGTAGACCTGCGCGATGTTCGGGTGATTGAAGCGCGCGGCGATCAGCGCCTCGTTCTTGAACATCTCCACGAACTCGCGGTCCTCCGCGAGGTGCGGGAGGATGCGCTTGACGACGAGTTCCTTCTGGAAGCCCTCGATGCCGGTCTGACGCGCAAGCCAGACTTCGGCCATGCCGCCCGTGGCGAGCTTCTTGAGGAGCTGGTATTTCCCGAATGCTTGAGGGTTCATCCCGGGGACTCCCCGGGGGGAGCAAGCTTGGTGGAAGGTGACAGGGCAGCGCATCTTAGGGGACAGCGGCCCATGAGGCAAAGCCGCAGGACCACCTTGCTGGGGTGGGTCGCCATGACCTGCCTGCTGGCCCTTCATGCCGCCGCGGCCCCCGCGCCGGATCAGATCCAGGTCGAGCGCAAGGGGGAGCTGCTCTCCCTGTCCTGGCGGGACGCGGAGGACCAGCTGAGCGGCGTCCTCACGCCCGCCGTCCCCCGCCCCGGCGAGCCCCTGCGGCTGACCCTGTCGGTGGGAAACCTCCAGGGCCCTCCCTTCCAGGGCGCCGTCACGGTCGCGTTCTCCCGGGAGGGCGTGCCGGGTCAGGTGACGCGCACGCTGACGCGCGACGCCGTGGGCTGGAGCACCGAGTTCGTCCCCGACGAGGCCGGCACGTGGGACGTGGACGTGCGCTTCCTCACCACCCGCCCCAAGGCGGCCCACGCGCGCTTCACCGTGAGCGAGCCTCCGGTCCCACCCATGGTCTGGCGCGTCCTGATGATCCTCGCCGGAGGGCTCCTGCTGGTGCGGGTGCTGTACGCCGTCACGCGGCGAGGGGTGACGCCGGAGCACCCCATCCCTCCCCTGCCCCAGGCCGCGCCCGCGGAAGCCACGCCCGTGGAGCCCGCTGCCGCGACTCCCGCGCCTGACGCCGCCGCGACGCCGGAAGCCCCGCCGGAACCTGGCGCCGCCGCGCCGGGGGCGCCCACCGCCCCTCCGGCGGACCCGCCCGCTGATCGGTAACACCGCCCTTCTTACAGTCCGGCGTTACAGCCCTGCGGGGCCCCGGGAGGGAAAAAGTCTTCCCAGGTTGGGTCTCGTCACGGCCACGTCACGGGGCATCCGCCCCGCTCGCCGCTTCCGGGTGTCCGGCAGTGCACGTCCCTGCCCTGGGCACCGGGGTTGCACAGGGGAGCAGGCAGCGGGTCGGAAGGCGTCGGGCATTACCGGGGCGGGGAGACATCGGGCATGGGCGGGACGGGGCTGGAGGAGAAGGGGTGGCGGCGCGGGCTGCTCGTCGCGGTCCTCCTGGGCCTGCCGGCGGTCGCGGGCGCGGCGCCGGAACCGGACGAGGACGCGGCGGCGGAGGGCGTGGACCGGCCGCTCGAGGTGTCCGGGGACGACGACGCGGCGAAGCCGCGGGACGGGACAGGAGACGCGCTGGAAGGCGCGGTGGCGCAGGCGATGCCTGGCGGCGCGCAGGGCCCCGTCATGGGTACGCCGGAGCAGGTGACGGAGCCGGGCGCGCCGGTGCCGGACGCGGCGGTGCCGGGCAAGAAGAAGAAGGACACGGGCCCCAAGGCGGACACGCTGGGCGAGGCGCCGGCCGAAGCGGACAAGGTGGACGACAAGGGCGGGCCCCAGCAGCGGATCCGCGTGTTCGGCCGCGTGTTCGCGCGCGGCGCCGCGGACGAGCGCCAGAAGTACGAGCGCGACCTGGGCATCGAGTCCGCGCGCGTGGGCGTGGCCGCGTCGCTGTCCAACCTGGAAGCGGAGGTGAGCGCGGATCTCGCCTCCAAGACGATCCTCAAGGACGCCTTCGTGCGGCTGGCGGACGACAACAAGCGCGTGCGGCTCTACGCGGGCCGCTTCAAGTCGCCCTTCCTCCAGCGCTCGCAGGAGTCGGCGTGGCGGCTGCCCATCCAGGAGCGCGGGCTGGTGGAGGACTACCTCACGGAGACGAACGCCCTGGGCGGGCGGCGCCTGGGCGTGATGGGCGAGCTGCGCCTCAAGGAGGCGTGGGGCCTGAAGTTCTCCGCGGGCCTCTTCGAGGGCGGCGAGGATTCCACGGGGAAGCGGCTGAGCGAGGACGGCTCCGCGCGGCTGAGCATCCGCCCGTTCAAGTTCCTCACGCTGGGCACGAGCACGTACCTGACGCAGGTGATTGACGGGACGAAGCAGTACGCGACGGCGGCGGACGCGGAGCTGAACCTCTGGGGGCTGTCCGTGACGGGTGAGGCGGCGGTGGGCCGGCTGGCGTTGGGGCCGTTCCAGTCGCAGTCCGTGCTGGCCTACTGGACGGTGCCGGTGGGCCGCGAGGGGTGGGCGGTGCAGCCGGTGGTGGGGGCGGAGGCGCTGCAATTGCAGGGTGGAATCCAGGCGGAAGGGCATTCGGTGACGGGGGGCTTCAACGTGTTGTTGGCGGATTCATTCAAGGCGCAGGTCCAGGCGGAGCGTGCGCTCCGGCCGGGGGACGTGGCGCCCGCGCTCGAGCTGTCGGTGCAGCTCGCCACCCGCTTCCGTTGAGGAGACACCTGGAGATGATCTCGTTCGCTGAAGGGGAAGTGACGAAGCTGCGGCGTGAATTCAAGCGCGTGCTGGAGGCCCCGGACGCCAAGGCGATCTGCGCGAGGCTGTCGCAGGAGCTGGGGGGCTACCTGCCGCCGCCCACGCGCATCGTGTCGGTCTACTTCGACAAGCCGGGCCAGCCGCTGGCCCAGCGCGCGCTGCTCACGCCGGATGACTGCCTCAAGGTGAGGACGAAGGAGTACTCGCCGGACGTGGGCGCGGCGGGCCGCGAGCGCGTGGTGCTGGAGGTGAAGCGCGAGCACCGCGGGCTCACGCGCAAGCGGCGCGTGTGGGTGCCTCGCGCGGAGCTGGGCCGGGCCATCAAGGGCGGCGTGAGCCTGCTGCCGCTCATCGCGGGGGGCAGCCTGTCGCCGGTGCTGGCGGTGACGTACCGGCGGCACGTGTACCAGGTGTCGCAGGAGTGGCGGGTGACGGTGGACCGGGACATCGGCTTCCATGCCGTATCTCCGGAGCTGGCCCTGTCGCCCGTGGCGCTGACGGTGGAGCGGCTGGGGCTGCCCGTGTGGGAGGACTCGCGGGTGGTGGTGGAGGTGAAGCACCTCGGGGCGGCGCTGCCCGAGTGGCTGGCGGCCCTCAATCCGGGGGGCGCGACGGCGTACAGCAAGTTCGCGGAGGGCATGGCGCGGGTGCATGCCTTCACATCAGGTGGCGTTGGGGTCGTAGGGGGTTAGGGCACCGTGTTCATCGATTTCGAAGGCATTGACGGCAGCGGCAAGACGACGCTGTCCAACCTGCTCGCGTCCCGGCTGAAGCGGCTGGGCTACAAGGTCGCGCACGCGCGCGAGGGGGGCGAATTGCAGTCGCCCACCGCGCGGCGCATCCGCGACCTGACGCGCGACGCGCGGCTTTTGGAGATGGGCCCGCGCGCCGAGTTCTTCCTGAACCTGGCCCGCGACGCGCAGCAACTGGAAGAGGTCATCGCGCCCGCGCTGAAGCGCGGCGAGGTGTGCATCACCGACCGATACCTCTACTCGCAGCTGGCGCTGACGGGCGGCGGGCGGGGCCTGAAGGATGCGCAGCTGCTGCCCTCCTGCGAGCTGGCGTCGCAGGGGCTGTGGCCGGACCTGGTCATCCTGGTGGACGTGGACCCCGACCTGGCGCGGCTGCGCAAGCGGCTGGGCAAGGTGCAGAGCGGCAAGGTGAACGACGCGGACAGCCGCAAGGGCCTGGTCGGCGCGGGGCTGGCGGTGCGCGTGCGCGAGGCGTTCCTGGCGCAGGCCCGGAAGGACCCGGCGCGGTGGATCATCCTGGAGAACAATGATCAGCCGCTGCGCGTGCTGGAGCAGCGCCTGGTGGACGCGGTGGTCGCGCGGCTGGAGGGCCGTGAGCAGCCGGTGCAGCGGCTGGTCCCCGCCCCTCCCCCGCCGGCGCCGGGCGCGGTGTCCGTGGACGACGTGGAGGAGCGCTTCTTCCAGGCGGTGGACAGCCTGGAGGCGCGCGAGCCGCAACTGGCGGCGTGGCTGCTCAACGGAATCCCGGGCCTGCCCGCGCACCAGCGCCGGCTGGCGTACGCGGAGCGGCTGCCGGGGCTGGTGGCGCGCAGCCTGAGCGGGCTGGATGACGACACGGCGTGGACGCTGCGCGACGTGCTGTCGGCGAGCGTGCCGGCGGACGTGGCGGAGGGCCTGGGGTTCGTGACGTCCCCGCGCTCGCACGCGCTGCGAAATCGGCTGTACGCGCAGGCGCCGGCGGCGGTGCTGGAGGGGCTCAAGCGCCAGGACTCACCGGAGGCGTGGGCGCTGCGCGAGCGGGGCCTGAAGGACGGTCACCTGGCGGCGGTGCTGCTGGGCCTGGCCGGCGTGGACGGCGAGGAGTCCTGGGTGGTCCGCGAGGCGGGCATGCAGCGCAAGCTGTACTCGGAGGTGGCGCGCAGCCTGGGCGGCCTGGGCACGGAGCGCGCGGAGGCGCTGCGCGAGGCGCTGATTCCGCACGACCGGCTGGCGGTGCTGAAGAGCACCACGGGGCTGGAGACGCCGGTGGCGGTGGGCCTGCGCGAACAGCTGGAGAAGGGAGCGCTGAAGCTGGTGCTGCGCTCGCTGACGGGCGTGGACACGCCGCGTGCCTGGGCGATGCGTGAGCGGGGCGCGCAGTCCACCAAGGAGGCGCTGGACTCCGTGGACGGGATGGACTCGCCGGCCGCGTGGAAGCTGCGGGCGTCCGCAGCGCGCCGGTGGCCCGCGACGGTGGTGTCGTCGATGCGCGGGCTGCCGCTGGTGGCGGAGACGCGGGCGCTGCTGGAGCGCATCCTGGAGGAGCAGTCCGGGAAGCTGCCGGTGCTGCGCAACGCCTACGCGGTGGTGGCGCATGCCCGGGCGATGGAGCAGGCGCAGCGGCCGGCGCGGGCCCTGGCGGAGACGCTGGGAGTGGATGCCGGGCGGCAGGAGGCATGACGCCCATGGAGGGTCCGTTCGGAGCGCTGTTCCAGGACGTGGAGCAGGAGCTGCAGGCGCTGTCGATGGGGGCCATCCTCCCCCGGCTGGTGGCGTCGGCGCTGATTGGCGCGGTGTTGTCGTCGCGGCCCTGGCGGGTGGTGCTGGGCAAGCCGCTGCCGAAGGTGGAGATGGTGCAGGCGCAGATCCTCCTCTGCGCGGCGGCGGCGGTGATTACCGCGGTGATTGGCAACAGCGTGGCGAAGGCGTTCGGTCTAGTGGGCCTGGGCGGGTTCGTGCGGTTCCGCTCGGGGCTGAAGGACCCGCGTGACGCGGCCATCCTGTTCCTGGTGATTGGCCTGGGCATGGCGTGCGGCCACGGGAACCTGGTGCTGGCGTGCGTGGGCACGGGGTTCGTGGCGGTGCTGCTCTTCGTGCTGGACCTGTTCGAGAAGAAGGCCGTGGCGGCGAAGGAGGCGAAGCAGCGGCTGGTGGTGTCCGCGCAGGCGGATGACCTGGTGCGAGCGGAGGCCACGCTGAGGGCGGCGCTGGGTGAGCGCAACGTGATGGTGAAGAGCTGCGCGATGGATTTCTCCGCGCGGCGCGTGGAGCTGGAAGTGGAGGAGCCGGAGCCTGGAAGCCTGGCGGCGGCGTTGGGACGGACGGAAGGGGCGCCCCTGCGGGGGCTGCGGTGGACGGCGGTGAGCGCGAAGGGCGCGCGGGAGGAGACGGTATGAAGTTCAGGAAGCTGGCGGTGCTGTTCGCGGCGTGCGGAGCGTTCGCCGCCTGTGGGGGCGGCGGGGGCAGCCTGCCCACGGGGAATGATCCGGGCGCACCCACGACGAACCCTGACGGCACGGTGGACCTGCCGGGCAACGCGGTGGACCCGGACAAGGGCGGCGGCACGAAGCCGGATCAGCAGGAGGAGTTGACGACGCTCTGGCCGCTGACCACGGGCACCACGTGGACCTACCGCATCACCGACGACGTGGAAGGGGTCTTCGACAAGGTCGTGACGGTGCAGGGTCCGGAGACGGTGCCGGGCACGACGATGACGGCCGTGAAGGTGCACAGCCGGCAGGACCGCACGAAGTCGGGCACGGTCTACGAAGAGAACTCCTGGCAGTTGGAGCTGACGAACGGACTGGTGGTGCGCCTGCGCGAGGAGGACGTCACGGACGGCCTGGCCACGAAGGCGACGACCTGGTCCCCGGCGATGATGAAGTCCCTGGCGGCGACGCCGGCCTCCGTGCCCTGGGAGCACCAGGACCAGGTGCGCGAGCTGATCACCTACGCGGCGGGCGGAACGGAGGGCAAGGACCCGAAGTACGTCTGGAAGGTGCTGGAGAAGGACGTCACGGTGACGACGCCCGCGGGCACGTTCACCAACGCCATCAAGGTCCAGCGCGACAAGCTGAACAAGAACGGCGAGGTGAAGGAGGAGAAGCAGCGCCTGTACTGGCTGGTCCCCGGCGTGGGCAAGGTCCGTGAGGACGGGGAACGCCTGGAGGAGCTGGTGTCCTACGACGTGAAGAAGCCGTAGGCCGCTGATTCATCTGGATGGGATTGGAGCCCGGGTTGGCGCGAGGAATGCGCTGGCCCGGGCGTTTCATTATCACCAGCCCAACAGCTCGCCCCCGAGAGGCGAAACCAGCTCAAAACACAATAAAGGCATCATTCCTGAAGCAGAAACTCAACGCCTCAACAAACCCAGCAGCATCGACATCCGGCCGCGGAAGGCGAGCATTACTCACAACCTGAAAGACGTGAGATGCCGACAGAATATACCTCAACCCATTACTGGCCGCCGCATCAGGAAGATCTCCCGAATAGACATCCCGCCCCAAGAACATACACTCAGCATCCTCCGACCAAGGCGGACCGCCATCGTCCCGTCAGGAGCCCTGGCCCTGCTTCAATTGGAGGCGCTGTCCACAGCTGAGGTGGCGCGAGCCATTCCAGCGGTCTTTGTCGGCGAGACTGAAGGCCTTTCCACAGAACGGGCAGACAACGTAGCGATCTGGCCGGATGAGGGCCGTCAACTCAGGGTGGTCCCATGCGGGTGGCGGTGGACGCGCCTCCCTTGGATCCTTCCTTGGGGGAAAGAGAAACCCTTCAAAGATTCGAAAGTCAGTTTGAATGACCCCTGGGCGGTTCACCCTCAGCTTGAACCCGAATGGAACGCCCTCCTCGTCCAGGTCGGTGAGTTGGAGCATCACTTGTACGCGGTGCACCAACCATTCATCCTTCCTTGAGGCACTGATGGGGCCAAAACCGAAGCGGTGCGCGAGCGAGTGAATGCACGGACGGACATCCACCTTGTTCTCATCATCGAACTCTTCGCCAAGAACGAAATACTTGATGCCTTGAGGACCGAGGCAGAAGTAACTCCCCACCGGAACACCACCGCCCCCCTCCACGACGTTTGGAATGGCGAGATGCGTTCCGACTCCCGGCAAACTCCGGATCCTGGCCTCTGGGAATAGCTCCCTGAGAGCAGCCTCGTCGTCGTCCCACCGAGCCTTGCCAATTCCTTCAGTCAGATTCTCGGTTGCTGCGCGATTGCGATTCACCATTACGTCTTTCCACCATTGACGGTGTCATCCGTGACGCCCACCTCGAAGACAGTCCCTGCTGGCACTGCGCTTCCATGCAGATACCAAACGCCCCGCCAGAACACCCAGGGCGAGTTGAAGTACATTGACCACTGAACCGGGCAAGCGCGATAGACCTCCCAGCTCTCTCGAGTGAACGACTGACCATTGGGCAGAACCATCAAGAGGCATCCCTCCGAGTCACCGTCGCCCCGAACCCGATGCGTAGGCGTCCATGGACGTGTCCGATCGTCAGCGGGATAGCCCGGTTCGGTTTGACGAAGTTCCTGCTCGTGGCGGAACCGTTCAATCCATCGTGACTGAGCCTCCGCCGCCTTCTCCATGGCCGCATCCTGCTGTTCCGCGGGGATGTGATCGAACCCGGGAACAAAGACCCCCTCCAGAGAGTCATCCGGAGGCATCTTGGAACCACAGGCGGAGCACGACTCATTATCGTCGGACCAGGCGCCACACACTCCACACTGGAATTCCACACCAGGGATTCGCACTCGAACGTTCCTCAGCGGCGGTATCTGTCCGGGCCTTGCGACTCCAGCCCCAACTCCCTGACCTCGACCGGCACATTGTACGCTGCCATCCGTCCCTCACGACTGGGCTGCCAGCCCAGTGAGTGCTTCCAGGAGCTTCCTGCTCCGAGTGAGACCTGAATCCACCTCGTGAACACCTGAAGCTTCCACATCCATCACATCAAACGCACTCATCGCGCGCGACCGCCTCGACACCAATTTCGACTGGCGTCCGGCCCGAGTCTCGCATGGAAAAAATCCCCGACCTCATCAGCAACAATGAACCGTGCCTGCCCACAGGCTCTGCTCCGGTTCTTGACTCTATATCTGGCCGGGCACCAAGCAGATATGGCTGCAGGATCTCCGAGTATCCCAACTCCCGAGCCGCCTGGTGCAACTCACTCTTCCCAACCACCACCGCCTGATCCGAGCGAAGGGCATTGACGCAGTCTACCCCTGAAACCACGGGTCCACCTGAGCGCTTGCCGCTCGTCGGCTCCGCGCCCGCCGCACGGAGGCCTGAAGGCCAGATGAGCTTGCCCGGACTCGGTGGCTCATCCCTCACGTGCCCCCATAGCGCGTCCATGCGCTTCGCCACTTCTGTCAGATAGACACGGTCGGGCTCGGAGCCCTCTACGAACTCATCAATGCGCACCAGATTCACAGGTGCTCCTCGCAAGACCACCGCGACCCGTCCGAACTCGACATTGACGCTGCTGTGGGCGGTATCACTCACGGTTCCATCATCTTCCCAGCGGCAGTGGTCACAGATGTCGCACCCCGTTAAACGGATCGCCTCCTCCGCTGAGCTGGCCTGAGAATCGTCCATCAACTCCTGCAGAGCAACCCTGTCACACAGAGCCTCTCGGGCCCGCGAGATCAGCTCAAATGCTTCACCTCTCGAAATCACTTTCTCATGGTTCGCCCAGCGCTCACGTTGCATCAGGGTCTTCCGGCCAGAGAGCACTCATCGTCGAATCGAGATGGCGCAGGGCCTCCAGCCAGGACTTCGCCTGTCCCTCTTCAACCCGCGCACGTGCATCCAGCAGCAGCCTGGCAATCCCCTCGAGGGTCTCGCGCCAGAACCACCAGGTGCGCCCCGCAGGAAGGGGGCGGACGCTCACGTCGTCCCCACCGTCGTTCGCTCTCCCGATTTCATAGAGATTCGCCCTACGCACACGCCTCAACAGTTCTCCATGCACGCTGGAGACATGCAGGTTTCAAGACTCGCGCCGAAGCTGAAGCCCCAACTCCATCGCCCGCCGTTCGATTTCAGGTAGCCTGTTTGGCCAGAAGCGCCCCAGCAGCCATTCGCCTTCCCTGGCCTTCTCCAGGACGGCTGAAGCAGGCATGTTCGCGGCCTCTTCCGACAGCTTGCGCAACGCAACGATCTCTTCGAGAGAAGGGCTCGTCGTCTTCCAAACAACAAACATGCAAACCGGCCTCACCTCGGGCTCTGGCTCGGACACCAGAACTAAATCCAACCTGAGCTGAAGTTCGTGAGCCTGATTCCAGAGGGTGTCAATCTGGCTTTCCAGGTACTCCCCCAGCACCCACCCCTCCCGCTTTGACCGCTCCCAGATATCAACAGCAGGGATGGCCCTCGCCTCAGGAGCAATCTTCCTCAGGCTCTCCAGCTCAGCGAAACTCAAGATCTCGTCTTTCCACCGGACGACCGCTCGGAACCGCCGCTCCGGCCCGAGGCGCGGCGTTGACACCGCATGGACGTCATGTCCACACCCCAAGCACCGGAAGTGGTCCGTGCCTCTCGTCACGCCGAACCAGGCAAGCTCACCAGAGCACTCCGAGCAGGTCATCACTCCCTCATTTCCGGATTCATCCGACTCACGCCTCGACACGATACGTGGCGAACGGCGTCCAGCCCGCTGCTTCAATCTCTTCACGGGTCGCCAGCTTCGCGTCGGCCTCATCCTCCAAGGTCAGGAAGCCGGCGGTCACGTCTCCCACGATCGCCGGCTCCCGCCATCCCCACTCACACTCTTCGCAATGGAAATAGAGCGTGCCGTTCTTGAGTTCCCGCATGATGAACAGGCGCCCCTGGCCACGGCACCTGGAGCAGGTCGTATACCAATAGGCGGCACCTTCGCTCATGGGGATGACGCGCCTGAGTTCACGGGCTTCCCGTCCCGATAGGCGTAGCGCTCGGCCACCCGTCCGACGAACCGCTGGATGCCTTCGGGCCCCAGTTGGGGCACCTCCGGTATTCCCCAGTGCCTTTCGGCTTCGTAGACGGACGTGTCCAGCGGGTACGCAACCAGCTCTCCAGAAAGCTGCATCTTCGCCAGCCACGCATCCGCCAGGGCCTTCCGGGAGAAGACTGCGGTCACCTGGACGGCGCCCTCCCCCGTGAAGAGCCAGACACACCCGAGCGCCATCCGGCGCTGGAGGTGGCGATGCTCCGGCAGCTCCCGCGTCGTGAACGTTGCGTTCAGGCCCAGGGAGCGAAGCGCGGCGACGACCGCGGACGGGTCCGGAGGATCCGCGACGACGACCGAATACTTCATCGCTTCACTCCAGCGCAGACTGAAGCGCAGCCCGCTCGCTGATTCGAAGGCCCAGTTGAACTCCCGGCCTCCCGCTGTGCGCAGCGAGTCCTCCTCGATGAATCCAGGCTCTCCAAGGGGCCGGAGCTCTTCTCGGGTCGAAGCGAACGTCACGACCCAGTCTTTATCGTCGTAGTGAATCGCTACAGGGAAGGACACCGGTCTCATGGAGCACCCCTGCTCGGGTCATCGCCTCCCGCATCCATACACGCCCGGCGCCATGCCGCGAAGAGTGCAGGAGCACCCTCCACACGAATGCCACGTCCGAAAAGCGGATGCCCTCCAACAAGACGCTCCGTTCCAGGGACAGCGTCAGGACATCCATCAACCCTCCGAGAAGACCCGGTTCATCACTCGAGACCGCGATAGCTCCGACGGAACGTTTTCGCGAGGAACCGATGAACCTCGTACTCGTCCCCATCAGGTTCCGCTGCAATGCGATGCCGGAGGGCCTCCATGGCACTGGAGCAATCAAAAGACTCGGTCCACTGGCCTTCCACGAAGTGGAGTTCATGCACCACGCTGAACATCCAGATGGGCGACAAGGTACGGCTCACGACGGACTCTGCTCGGGATGCAAGCCCTGGAATGAAGTCACGCGCCACCACCAGGCCTCCGGTGAACGGAACGTGCCAGCCGAGCTGCTCGTAGACAGCCAGGAACGAGTCTCCCTTGAGGAGGGGCCCCTGCCCTCGAAGAACCTTCCCCTTTCCATATTTGACCTTCAGCCGATCCAGTGGCTTCAGGCCAATGCTGAATGCCTCGAGCAACAGCCGCTTCTCGTCGATCCGATAGACGCAGTCGAATCCCCGGTAGCACCCGGTCGAGACCCACTGGGGCACCAGCCCTTCTTGCCTCGGGTCAAACAGACCTGTTCCCTGGACGGACATCAGCTCAAAGGGACGCTGTTCGAACAGGAGAACGTCTCGGCTCTGGACTGTCACGGGACTGGCTTTCCGGGCTCACAACCATTGAGCCCCGCTCTCACTACGGAAGACGTGACACCGCTCGCGCCCAGCAGCATCCTCAACCACTCCATCTCCACGCGGGTCCCTTCCCTTACGCCCCCGGGGATCCGGTCTTTCAGGGTGCAGGCATCAGCTGCGGACTGTCCGCGGGTTGCGCGCTTCACCAGTCGATAGGAGGCCCGTCGCCATCCGCATCCCGTATCCTGGCGATCAAATCGAAGACCGGGTCATCCGGTGAAGCGCGCCAGTCCTTCTTCAGCTGTCCCGAGTGGCTCCAGCGCCGCTGCACAACACAAACGCCGTGGAGGTAGACACAGTCTTCAATCATCGTGCCGTCAGCGAGCCAGGCACGGGAGGTCCCGTGCCGCACATTGCGCCAGTAGAAGATCTCCTCCGCGAGCAGCCCGGACTCGCGCCAGATGCGTTCGGGGCCTTGCCGCAAGCCATCAACGTAGAAGGACTCCTCGGAGGGCAAGCCCGAGCTGGACACGACGTAAACGGACCCTGTGAAGGGCACGTCGTTGAGGAAGACCTGCTCGGCCTCCCACGTGAGGTCATCGTAGGTCTTGAGTCGCATCGGGCACGGCCGGGTCACCGCGCCGGCGCTCAGGCCCGCGCGGCGTCATCGTACGACACGCGCAGGCCGTCGTGCGTCACCGTGATGAACGGACGCCCCATCCAGCCGCAGTGCGTACAGACCGCGTTCGGACCGGTCGCGGTGACGCGCACCGGCAGGTCCGACTCGCACACGGGGCACCCGGCAGGCAGGGTGTACTCTCGGGTCTGGGAGTGGACTTCGGTCATGTCTTCAGGGGTAACGCAGCCTCGGGACGCCGCAAGGCGCCGCTCCGTTCCGCCTTCCCTGAAACATGCGACGCAGGCCCGTTCGTCTGCCTTTCCGCCCCACCGGGCGCTCGTTCTCCTGCCTACCCTCCAGCACCTGATTTCTGGATGATCGTTGAACGATGAACGGTTGGGCCCCCGTCCCGAATGTCTCGGGCCGGAGGATTCATGGACCGGACGAAGTCTCTTTCGCTCGCTGCCCTGGCTGCCCTGTTCGTCGGGGGCTTTGCCTCGGGTGACGCGCTCGCCCTGCCGCGTGATCCCTACCTGCAGAAGGTGGGCCCCGACACCGCCACCGTGGCGTTCCGCCTGTCGTCGAACTGCTCCAACGCCCAGGTGCGCTACGGCGTGGGCAACACCAGCCAGACGGCGAAGTCCTCGGCCACCGCGAAGATCCACGCCGTGGTCCTTACGGGCCTGTCTCCCGCGACCTCCTATACGTACTCCGTGGACGGGTGTGGCGAGACGACCCCGGCGAAGTCGTTCAGCACCGCCCCCGTGCCCGGCACGCGGCGCGTGCACTTCGCCGCGGTGGGTGACTTCGGCACTGGTGGCAGCGATCAGCGGAAGGTCGCCGCTTCCATGCTCACCAACAAGCCGGAGCTCTTCGTCGCCCTGGGTGACAACGCCTACGCGTCCGGCACCGAGACCGAGTTCCAGACCAACCTCTTCACCCCCATGGCCGCCCTGCTCGCGCAGGTGCCCATGTTCGCCACGCCCGGCAATCACGAGTACGTGACGAACCAGGCGCAGCCCTACCTGGACAACCTCTACCTGCCCACCAACAACGCGGAGGGCTCGGAGCGCTACTACTCGTTCGACTGGGGGCACGTGCACTTCGTGTCCATCGACTCGAACTGCGCCGTGGGCCTGGCGTCCGCGTCCAAGTGCACGCTCGCCGCGCAGAAGGCGTTCGTGGAGAAGGACCTGGCCGCCACCACGCAGCCGTGGAAGGTCGTCTTCTTCCACCACCCGTCCTGGTCCAGCGGCGAGCACGGCTCGCAGCTCACCATGCGCCGCCAGTTCGGCCCGCTGTTCGAGAAGTACGGCGTGGACCTGGTCCTCACCGGCCATGACCACGACTACGAGCGCAGCAAGCCCATGCTCGGTGACGCAGAGGCCGGCAAGAACGAGGCGGGCATCCCCTACCTCGTTGTCGGCGGCGGCGGCGCCACCCTGCGCGCGTTCGCCACGTCACGCCCGTCCTGGAGCGTCATCCGCGACGACGCGGCCCACGGCTTCCTCGACGTCGAGGTCGTGGAGGGAAACCTCACCGCGAAGCTCGTGAAGACGGACGGCGGCACGCTGGACTCGTTCACCCTCTCCAAGACGCTGCCCGCGAAGCCCGAGCAGCCCCAGGGCACGCTGAATGTCGCCGTGAACAGCGCCAGCGGCGCCGCGCCCCACACGGCCTCGTTCACCGCGACGGCCTCCCAGTCCGGAGCCACCGTCACCTGGGACTTCGGGGACGGCGGCACCGCCGAAGGCCCCCAGGTCCAGCACGTCTTCGCCCAGGCCGGCACCTACACCGTGACGGCCACGGCCACCGTCCAGGGCGCCGCCCCGCTGACGGCCACCACCGTGGTCACCGTGACAGCCAACGGCACCACCGACCCCGGCACCGGCACCGGCTCGGGTGAGGACCCCGGCACCGGCTCGGGTGAGGACCCCGGCACCACCCCGTCCGACCCCGACCCCCGCCCCGAGATTCCGGGCACGCCCACGACGCCGGGCGTCACGCCGGGGGATGACTCGAATGGAGGCGGTGGCTGCGCCGCCGGCCCGTCCGCCGCCCTGATTCCCGCCGCCGCGGCGCTCGTCGCAGGGCTCGTGCGCCGCCGGCGCCGCGCCCGCTGAGCCCCCGGAGGCGGACCGCAGAAAGCTGTCCGACAGTCGGACAGGTTTGGAACCACCGCGGCCCCGGCCCTGGCTGGGACGCGGCTCCGACCGCGCCACGGAAACCTGTCCGACTGTCGGACAGGTTTGGGACCACCGCGGCCCCGGCCCGTGCCAGGGGCCACTGCCCCAGTCAGGCCGCGCGACCTGTCCGACTGTCGGACAGGTTTTGGACCACCGCGGCCGACCCCCGGGCCCCGGGCCGCTTGTCCAGCCCGGTCGCGGAAACCTGTCCGACTGTCGGACAGGTTTCTTCCCCTTCTGGGGCGGAGGCGGAACGGCCTCGGAGGCCAGGCCCGGAAAGCCCTGAAGCGGCTTCCAGACGCCTTCGGCCAGCCCCTCCGGGGCATTCCGGGGGCGTCTTTTGCGTTCCCTGCTTGTCAACGCCACCCGGGGATGCAAAGGCCCCATGCGACATGGCCACGACTCGTAAGCCTGGACCTTCCCGAAGTGGCGCCCCCAAGTCTGGCGGGCCCCGTACGTCCCGCCCTGGCGCGCCGAAGAAGCGCAAGGACGCCGGTGGACGCGCCGACAAACCGAAGCTCAGCCGCGCCCAGCATGAACGCGCGCGCCCCAACCCCAACCGCCCCCTGCGCGAGGACCTGGTCCTCCAGGCGTGTCTGGAGGCCTACGGCGGCGTGCGCCGAGAGGGCCGCCTGTCCGACCGCGCCCTGGAGTTCGTCCTGCGCCGCAAGACGGCCCTCTACTCCACCGAGCGCCGCGCCGTGGCCGAGCGCGTCTACGCCCTGCTGCGCCGCCAGCGCACCGTCGACTTCCTCCTGGAGAAGTCCCACCGGAAGTTCGACGCGCTGGACGGCACGCGCCAGGACGTCATGCGGCTCGCCGCGTCCCGCATCCTCCACGGCGAGGATCCCACCTACGTCGCGCGCTCCAGCGGACTCACCGGCCCGGACGTGTCCGTGCTCGACCGCCTGCCGGACGCCGCGGCGGAGCTGGACGCCCTGCCGGAAGCGAAGCGCTTCCCCATCGCCGCGTCCCTGCCGGACTTCCTCGCGGACCGCTTCAAGGCCGTCTTCGGCAAGGACGCCGCGCGCGCCGCCGAGGCCATGAACGAGCGCGCCCCGCTCATCGTCCGCGCCAATACGCTCAAGGGCGACCGCGCCCAGCTCCAGGAGCGCCTGGCCGCGGAGGACGTGGAGTCCACGAAGCCCACGTCCCTGTCCCCCTTCGGCCTCGTCATGGAGACGCGGCTCAACCTCTTCTCCCTCCAGGACTTCAAGGACGGAGGGTTCGAGATCCAGGACGAGGGCAGCCAGCTGTTGGGCATGCTCGTGGACGCGCCGCCCACCCGCGTGGTGGACGCGTGCGCGGGCGCGGGTGGCAAGACGCTGCAGCTGGCCGCGCAGATGAAGAACCGCGGCGACCTGCACGCGCTGGACGTGGACGAGGGCCGCATGGAGGACCTGCGCAAGCGCGCGCGCCGCGCCGGCGTGCATAACGTGCGCACGCAGCTCATCCCGCATGAGGGCCCGGACGCGGACGCCGCGCTCACGCCGCTCAAGGGCCTGGCGGACCGCGTGCTGGTGGACGCGCCGTGCAGCGGCACCGGCACCTTCCGCCGCAAGCCGGACGCGAGATACCGCCTCACGCCGGAGGACCTGGAGATGCACGTGGGCCGGCAGAAGGCGCTGCTCGCGCGCTTCGCCATGCTGGTGAAGCCCGGCGGCCGGCTCATCTACGGCACGTGCAGCGTGCTGCGCGAGGAGAACGAGAACGTGGTGGAGGACTTCCTGTCCAAGCACCCCGACTTCAGCGTGCGCCCCGTGGCGGAGGTGCTGGGCGCGGAGCTGGGCGCGAAGCTCGGCCCCGGCCCGTACCTGCGTCTGGCCCCGCACACCCACGGCACCGACGGCTTCTTCGGCGCCGTGCTCGTCAAGGCGAAGTAACCCCGCGGTCCCCCCATGGAGAAAGGCCCTCCGTCCATGTCGCTCGCCGTCCACTACCGCGTCGCCATGCCCCGCCCGCATGCGCATCTGTTCGAGGTGGAGGCGAGCTTCCCCGCCGGGCCTGACCTGCTCGACGCGGTGATGCCGGTGTGGACGCCGGGCAGCTACCTGGTGCGCGAATACGCCCGCCAGGTGCAGGACGTCACCGCGCGGGGCCCGGACGGCCAGCCCCTACCGGTGCGCCGCGTGGACAAGCGCACCTGGCGCGTGGACGCGCGGGGGCAGGCCGTCACCCTGTGCTACCGCGTCTACGCGAACGAGCTGTCCGTGCGCACCAGCCACCTGGACGGCAGCCACGCCTACTTCAACGGCGCCACCGTGTTCCTCTACACGGAGGGAACGCGCACCCTGCCCCACCACGTCACCGTGGACGCGCCGCAGGGCTGGCGCACGTTCTGCGCGCTGGACTCGGAAGGGGCCACCTTCCACGCGCCGGACTACGACACGCTCGTGGACAGCCCCTTCGAGGTGGGCCCGCACACGCCGCTCACCTTCACCGCCGCGGGCGTGCCGCACGAAGTGGTGGTGTGGGGCGACAGCGTGCCGGACGCGGACCGGCTGTGCGCGGACATGCAGCGCATCTGCGAGGCCCAGGCGCGCATGTACGAAGGCCTGCCGCTCAAGCGCTACCTGTTCCTCGTCTATCTCACCGACAAGGGCCGCGGCGGCCTGGAGCACCAGGCCTCCACCGCGCTGCTCTTCCCGCGCACGGGCCTGTCGTCGCTCCGGGGCTGGGAGGACTTCCTCACCCTGGTGGCGCACGAGTACTTCCACCTGTGGAACATCAAGCGGGTGAAGCCTCGCGCGCTGGTGCCGTTCGACTACTCGCAGGAGAACTACACCACGCTCTTGTGGGCCTTCGAGGGCGGCACCGCCTACTACGACAACCTCTTCGTGCGCCGCGCGGGCCTGATGTCCCCCACGCGCTACCTGGCCCGGCTGGGGGAGACCTTCTCCCTGCTGCACTCCACGCCGGGCCGCCGCGTGCAGACGCTCACGGAGGCGTCGCTCGTCAGCTGGGTGAAGCACTACCGCCCGGACGAGCACTCCACCAACAGCGCCATCTCCTACTACCTGAAGGGGGAGGTGGTGTGCGCGCTGCTGGACCTGGAGGTGCGCCGCGCCACCCGTGACGCGAAGTGCCTGGATGACGTCATGCGGCTCTTGTGGCAACGCCATGGCGACGGCTCCGGCGTCCCCGAGGACGGCGTGGAGCGGGCGGCGAGCGAGGTGGCGGGCGTGGACATGACGCCCTTCTTCGACCGGGCGGTGCGCTCCACGGAGGACCTGGACTACGGCGTCTTCGCGCACGTGGGGCTGGAGGTGTCCTTCCGCGTGCGGGAGGCCCCCAACGACAAGGGCGGCACGCCGCCGCGCCTCAAGGTCGACCCCAAGCCCAAGGGCTGGCTGGGCGTCACCGTGCGCGGCTCCTCGACGCTGTCCACCGTACCGGAGGGCACGCCCGCGCTGGACGCGGGCCTGTATCCGGAGGACGACGTGGTGGCGCTGGACGGCTGGCGTGTGGACGGCGCGGGGCTCATCGCCCGCTGCGAGGACAAGCGCCCCGGCGACACCGTGAGGGTGACGCTGTTCCGCCGCGACCGCCTGATGGAGGTGCCGGTCGTCCTGGGCCAGAAGCCCGCGGACGCCGCGTGGCTGCAGCGCGTGGAGCGGCCCACCGACGCGCAGAAGGCCGCGTTCCAGGCGTGGCTCGGGTCCCCCTGGGACGAGACTCCCGGCCCGGCGTAGGCTCGCGGGCCGCATGGCCCCTTCCCTCCCTGCCCCTCCCTCCTGCGCCGGACACCCGGGCGCCACCGCCGGCTGGCGCTGCGAGCACTGCGAGGCCCTGCTGTGCCCCGCGTGCGTGGAGACGCGGCGCATGGGCACGGTGGAGTACACCGTGTGCGTCCGGTGCGAGGGCACGGCGAACGTGCTCTTGCGCCACCGCTCCCAGCGCGCCCTCCGGACCCGCCTGCTGGACGCGCTGCGCTTTCCCTTCACCGTTCCGGGCCTGCAGACGCTCCTGGCCGTCAGCCTGATGCTGACCGTGCTGCGCGTGCTCGGGATGGGCGTGCGCATCCTCGTGGTGCTGCCCATGGCGCTCGGGCTGGGCATCTTCTGGTCCGCGTTCTTCGCGCTGGTGCGCGGCGCTGCGCGGGGCGACGCGGATCCCGAGGGCCCCGGCTTCACCAGCGTCGTCCAGGACAACATCGTGCCGGGCCTGCGCGGCCTGGGCGTCACCGTGGGCGTCTTCGCGCCCGCGCTCGCTCGCGCCTGGCACCTGCTGCCCTCCGCCTCCGCGTTCGACAACATCGGGCGGGCCATGCTCTTGCAACAGACCCTGTGGGAGCCCGTCGTGCGCGGGGACCCCCTCTTCTGGGGGCTCGCCGGATTGGGAGTCCTGTGGATGCCGTGGGCGCTGCTGCTGGCCGCCACGTCCCAGTCGGCGTTCGCCGCCTTGAATCCGTTGCGCACGCTCAGGTGTCTGCGGACGGTGGGGGGCGACGCGGGGTGGGTGACGGGCGTGTTCGTGCTGCTGGCGCTCGTCCACGCCGGGCTGCACCTGGCCGCGGCGTGGGTGTTCTACCTGCCCGTGCCCTTCGTCTCCGGATGGCTCGCGGAGGCGCTCACGTGCCTGGTGCCCTTCGCCACCGCGAGCCTGCTGGGGCTGGTGCTGTACGTGCACGGGGACGCGATGGGCTACCTGCCCTCGCGCGACTTCCTGGAGCCCACGCTGGGCGACACCGCGCCCCAGCGCGCGCCCGTGTCCCTGCGCGAGTCCCCGGTGCCCGAAGCCCCCGCGCCCGACGCCGCCGGAGTCGAAGCGAAGGTGGCCGAGCTGGGCGCGGCGGTGGAGGGGCGCGACGTGGCGAAGGCGCTGGCGCTGTATGGCGCGCTCCACGTTCTGCCCCGCTTGAAGCTTTTGCCTTCACACCATCTGTTCATTGGCCAGGCCGCGGCAGTGGAAGGAGATTTCCCACTGTCGGTCAAAGCGTTGGAAGCCGCGGCGGACACGGCGCCGGATGAACCCACCGCGCCCCGCGCGCTGGTGCTGCTGGCGCGCGTGCAGGGGGAGAAGTTGGGAAACACAATGCGCGCGGAGGAGATCTACCGGTACATCGTGCATCGTTATCCGGACACAGAGGCCGCACGTTTTGCCCATGCGCGGCTGCCGCCCGCCGCGTGACCCGCGCATTGCAGCACCCGTCCGCCGGTACCAGATTCCGTGCATGGGACGGGTCGGGGGCGTGGGGATGGAGACGAAGTGGAAGCGGTATGGTTGGTTGGGGCTCCTCGCGAGCGTGCTGGTGACGGGCTGTGATGATGCCCCCAGCGCGAACCGGTACGAGGACACCTGCGCGGAGCCGAGGTCGCTGCGCGTGGAGGTGATGTCGTCGGACGGCGCGTACATCCAGGGCGCGTCCGTGACGGCCACCAACCTGGAGAGCAACGTCAGCATCACCGGCGTGACGGATGACCGGGGCATCACCACGGCCATCAACGAAACGCTCGCGCCCAGCCCCATCCGCGTGGTGGCCACGGCGGGCTCGCACGTGACGCGCGCGGAGCGCGTGGAGTGGACCTGTGACGAGTGCCACTGCACGCCTGTTCCCGGCACGGTGACACTCACGCTCCAGGATTGAGCCGGAAGACCCGCCAGTGAGGGCCGGCGGGCGCGGAAAATCCGCCGCTTCAGGCCGTGGGGCGGTTGTGCACACCCACCTGTGCGCGGTACCACTTACGCCATGCGTCAAACCCGCATGCGCGCGTCCGCGTCGGTCCGGCTCTCCCACAGCCTTGCCGCACGCCCGTCTGGCCTGACGGCGTGCGAGCGGGCGTGTTGTCGCGGCACTGGTGTTCCCCCACTCCAGTAAGCCGTGCAACCGCGCTACCCGCCGGGTAGGCAATCCCGAAGGTCCCCCATGTCCGCAGAGAGTGTGCAGGCGCTGCTCGAATGCTCGGTCACCGAGCTGACCGGGCGGTTCGTCACCCAGGCGCAGCCCATCCCCCAGGGCCTGCTGGAGGCGCTGGAGGCAGACCCCCGTCAGGGAGCGCAGGCGCTCGCGCGCAAGCTGCGCTCGCGTCAGGAGAAGAACCGGGCGGAGGGGCAGCGGCTGCGGCACCTGCTGAAGTTCGAAACGGAGCTGTGGGAGCAGGGCCTGTTGAAGGTGGCCGGCGTGGACGAGGCCGGCATGGCGCCGCTCGCGGGCCCCGTCGTCGCGGCGGCGGCCATCCTGCCCCGGGGCTACAAGCTCAAGGGGCTGGACGACTCGAAGAAGATATTGGACCCGGACAAGCGCGAGGCGCTGGCGGAGGCGCTCAAGCGCGACGTGGTGGCGTGGGCGGTGGGCCGGGCGGAGGTGGAGGAGATTGATCAGCTCAACATCTACCACGCGGGCCTGCTGGCCATGCGGCGCGCGGTGGAGGGATTGGGGCTGACGCCGGACTACGTGCTGGTGGACGCGCGCACGATTCCCCAGTGCCCGGCTCCGCAGCGCGGCATCATCAAGGGGGACTCGCTGTCCCTGAGCATCGCGGCGGCGTCCGTGCTGGCGAAGACGACGCGCGACCGGCTGATGACCCAGTTGGATGCGCAATATCCCGGCTACGGCCTGGCGGCGCACAAGGGCTACCCCACCGCGCAGCATGTGCAGGCCATCCAGGCCCTGGGCGTGCTGCCCATCCACCGCCGGAGCTTCGGCCCGGTGCGCGAGGCGCTCGGACTGGCGCAGCCCTCCGGGCCCGTCCCGATGCAATCGGAGCTGTTCGCCGCTACTCCTGCCCCGATGGCGAAGCGATGAGCGCGGACCGGGACATCGACGGGTGGTTGGCGGAGCGGGGCGTCACGCTGATGGACGCGCGTGCGCGAGCCAGGGGCGTGCTGGAGGAGGCGGGCCTCACGCGGCCGGGCAAGGCGCGGATGAGCGAGCCCAAGCTCCTGCGAGCGGCCGAGGTGCTGTCCGAGCGCTTCTTCCAGGTGTGCGGGGATCCCGGCTGCCTCCAGGTGGCGTCGGCGAGCGGCCGGGAGCCTTTGCGTGTCGAGCCCCGGAGCCACTGCGCGCGGTGCGGCGGTTCCGCCAACCGGCGCGCGGAGGTGGCGTTCCTGGAGATGTGCCATCAGCGCGGCGTCCAGCGCGTGGTGGTGGTGGGCGGCTCGCCCGCGGTGCGGGAGGAGCTGGAGGCGAAGCTGAGCGGCCCCATCTCCCTGCGCATGGTGGACGGCACCGAGCGCCGCACGGCGGACCGCGCGAAGAGCGACCTGGAGTGGGCGGACCTGGTGCTGGTGTGGGGCGCCACGGAGCTGCACCACAAGGTGTCCACCCACTACACGCACCTGGCGTCCTCGCATCACCGCAAGGTGGTGCACGTGGTGCGCCGGGGCGTGGCCGCGCTGCTGGACGAGGCCATGGTTCATCTGCAGCGCGCGCGCTAGGAAGCAAGGCGCACCTCGGAAGCAGGCTCCCGCTCCTGGCGCCTCCCCGAGCCGATTCGCATGTTGCCGGCAGGAGGCCGCATGCGAAGGAAAGCACAGACATCCCGGGCACGGACAGGCAAGGCCCGCAAGCGGAAGGCCCCCGCCGGCTACAGCCGGGCAGAGGTGCCGAGCCTCCCGTTGAAGGGCTACACGCTGCCCGCGGTGGACCTGGAGCGCGGCGCGAGTGGAACGGGCGTGAGACAACTCCAGACCGCGCTGGTGAAGCTGGGCCACATGACCCAGGCGCAGATGGACACGGGCCCTGGCACCTTCGGCGCCCGGACGGAAGGCTCGCTCAAGAAGTTCCAGGAGGCGCACGGCGTGGATGCCATTGGCGTCTATGGCCCGAAGACGCGCGCGGCGTTCAAGGCCCTGGGCGCGACCCTGGGGGACGAGGAGACGCCCCCCACCCCGATGCCACCTGTGCTCCGCACGAAGATCGTCACGGAGGGACTGTGGGGGGCCTCCCACCGGGACCAGATCCACTACGCGCAGATCCGCCCCATTGACGGCCTCCAGCTGCGCCACAAGCTGCCGCTCGACATCGACTGCTCGGGCTTCGTGACGCTTTGCTACAAGTGGGCGGGCGCACCCGACCCCAATGGCAACCGCTACAGCGGCGCGGGATACACAGGCACGCTCGAAGCCCACATGCTTCACATTCCGTTGTCCCAGGTCCAGCCAGGGGACCTCTGCCTCTGGCAGGGCAAGCATGTGTCGTTGGTCATCCAGGTCGGCGAGGATCCCCTGCTCATCTCCCACGGCTCGGAGTCCGGTCCCTACGAGGTCCGGACGTCGGCCCAGAAGAAGTGGTACCCGGCGGGGACGCGCCTCATCTGGCTCACCTCTCCGCTGGGAGCGAAGGCGGGCGCGCGGAGGACGCTCAGCCGCGAGGACAAGGCGCGCGGTGACCCTCCCGCGGAGGAAGGGCTCTTATGAGCGCGTGAAAAGCGCCATGATGGACGCCTGGACATGCGAACCCAGGAGTCCTGCGTGCGAAGCCTCTCATTCCGCGTCCCCTGCCTCGTCTCGGCGCTGGTCGTGCTGGGCGGTTGTGAGCGTCAGGAGAAGCCACCCGCGCCCACTCGGTCCGAGCCTGCTCCGGTCAAGGCCAGCACGCCCGCGCCGGTCACGCCCTCGCGGAGCACCACCGAGCAGGAGCTGCGCGAGCGGCTGCGGTGCGAGGCGCTCCTGGGACTCAGCGAGCTGTTGGCGGGTCAGCAGGCGCACTTCGGGGAGAAGGACGCCTGGACCGCGGACGTCACGCGGCTCCCCACCCCGGCGGCGTGCGCGGATGGCAGCCGCGTGCCCGCGACGGACGGCCCCTGGCTCGCGGGGTGCCACTTCCGCTATGCGGTCTCGGTGGCGGGCTCGATGCCCGACGACAGCACCTTCAGCGTGCGCGCGGTGGGCGTGGGCGGACTCGCCGAAGGGCTCACGTACACCCTGACGCATGGGTACGCGGACAGGAAGCTCGTGCGCGTGTGGCCCTCGGAGCTCGTCCTCGAGGACTGCCATGGCGTGCGCAGGCCGGAGGGGACGCCCCTGGCAGCCCCGGTGTGCGAGGGCGCCTTCAACCTGAAGGCGCTCTTCACGGCCGAGAAGTCCTATTTCGGGGAGAAGGACCGCTACTCGGAGAGCGCCGCCCAGTTGGGCTTCCTTCCGGAGCCCTGCCTCGACGGCTCCCGGGCGCCGGTTCCCGATGACACGTGGATCGGAGGCTGTCGCTTCATCTACCGCGCCGAGGTCTCAGGCACGGCGCCGGAGCAGACCTTCCTCCTCACCGCGCGCGGCATGAGTGGCCCCGTGGTGGAACAGAAGCTGACGCTGGACTCCCAGTACACCTGGAGCCCAGCGGATCCAGGCTGCGCGCCCTGACGTGTTGAATCTTTCGTCGCCCGTCACGTAGATGGGGGCCGTGCGGCATCAGGCCGGCACCACTCGTCGGGGGACAAACGGATGAACAAGAAGTTCGGCACGGCAGTGTTCATGATGGTGGCATGTGCCTTCGGGCCGATGACGGCCGTCGCGCAGGAGGCGTCGGGCAACATCGACATCACCGGCAATGACGAGACGGCGACCCACGCCTGTGCGCCGGGCAGCACGGTGGAGATCACCGGCAACGCCAACACCGTGACGCTGACCGGTGAGTGCAAGAGCGTCACGGTGAACGGCACCGACAACAAGGTGAAGGTGGAGGCCACCGGTGCCATCTCCGTGACGGGGAACTCCAACTCCGTCACCTGGAAGCGTGGACTCGGCAAGTCGAAGCCGAAGATCAGCCGCACCGGCACGGACAACAAGGTCACGCAGGAGAAGTAGCCGTCGAACCACGCGCCCGCTTCGTCATGGGAGCGGGCGCGGGGATGCCCCAGGATGGGGCCCGAATTAATCCCATTTAACTCGCCGGGCGGGGCCCCCCAGCGCTTTCATCTCCCCATCCGCACGGCGCTGTCGCGCCGTGTAGAGGGGGAAGTGACACATGTTTTCTGATGGAATCCGCCGTGCCCTGGGGCCTGTGCTGCGCACCGTCGCGAACGCCGCCGTGGAGAAGGGGGTCGCACCGCCGCTCCAACCCGCCGCCAAGGCCGTCGCGAACTTCGCCGTGTCCTCGTTCGAGCGCGGCACCTCGCCCAAAGTCGTGCTGAATCCGCCGCCTGTCGTCGTGCAGCGGCCGCCGGTCGACCTGACGCCGACGCCGAACGTGCAGGGAGATCAGAACATGGCCCCGGGGGAGTGGCTGATCGTCTCCTCCCCGGAGAACGTCTACCTGCGTCCGGGGCCGAGCGCGGAATCCGGGCAGAGCGTCCTCTTCTACAAGGGAACGAAGCTGCAAGTCGCCACGCCGCCGGACAATGGCCCCGCGGTCCGGGGCGACTTCGTCTACGTCCAGGATGCCAACAGGCAGCAGCAGGGCTGGGTCCGCATGAGCCACACCGCGGAGATGACCGAGGCCGATACCAAGACGTATCGGGCCAGTCGCAACCAGTCGGACGCCGCGGACGCGTACCAGGGCATCTACGTCAATCAGTTCGACGCCGAGACGCAGGTGGGAGGCGATGGCCGGAACGCCAACTGCGGCCCCACCGCCACGCTCATGGCGTTTCTCAAGCAGGGGCTCGAAATCCCCTCCATCCCTGGCATTACGCACAACGGCACTGCCGGAGCGGACGTGCAGGCCGTGCGCTACTGGGGCAATCGCCTGACCGACACCAACAGCGACGGCGTGACGACCAACCCCCAGGGAGGGACGGAGTACTCGCTGACGACGGAGAACTCTCAATACACCGGCTTCCAGGACGTGAAGAACGCGGTGACGGCCGCGCGCGGAAGCTGGGCGAAGGTGGACGCGAACTCAGAGAGCATCCAGAAGGCCATCGAGTCAGGAATGTCGGTGGTCATCTCCGGGAACTTCGTCGAGGAGCCCGCGCAGGGCTCCGAGAATACCGACCCGGTGGTCAAGAGCGACACGTGGGCGCAAGGTGGCGGTGCCCAGGAGCACCTGGTCGCGGTGGTGGGCATGACGCCGGAGGGCAACTTCATCGTGTGCGATCCGGCGGCCGCGGTCCGCACACCCCTTGAGGTCACGCCCGCCGAGTTGGATGCCTTCATGCGCGGCAACGCGGGCGCCATCGGCATCTATGATCCGACGCCCGGGCCGCGCTCAGGGGCATAGCCGGCGCTGCGCAGGGATGCTGGGTTCGATTGCCGCCGCTTCCAAGCAGAGCAACCCGCCGCTTCCAGTCTTGCATCCTCTGAGAAAGGTGATGGGGCCTGCATGGGGGGGACCAAATTGGGTCTTTGGGGACCCAAAAAGGACCAAATCACGAGCCGCGCCCAGCCTGAGCCTGCCCGTGCCAATGGAAGTCTACCGCTCATGAGAAGCCAGACGGACAGTCCGGTTCCCTCAGAGTGGGAACAGGGCGTGCAGGACGCTGACGCAGCGACCGCCTGCGTCCTCCTCCGGCTCGACAGGCGCTCCCTCACCCACCAGCAGGGTGTTTGAGGGAGAGTGGGTAAGATCCTGGGAGATCCCCTCATCGCGGCATGAGGGGCGCTGATCCGGTGGAGCGGGTTCACTTCTGCTGACGCTACGTAACCCGTTGAAAGGACGGGCCATGGCGCGGACGGTGCGCGCATGCGCGAGCAGCCACTGAGCCCAGAAGTCGTCGAGGAGTACGTGAGGTCCGTCGTCGGCGAGGACGTCCATGCCAAGCGGGTGCTGTCGCTGGCGAATGCGACGTTGGGCGTCATTCAAGCCGCCTCGTTGGCAGTGGCAACCATTGGCCGCGCGCTCGCGCAGGCCCGTGGACTTGAGCCGAAGCACGCCATCAAGCAAGTGGACCGGCTGCTGTCCAACAGCGGGGGAGACGTCTGGACGCTCTTCGCCTCGTGGGTGCCGATGGTGCTCGCGCAGCGAACAGAGGCCGTGGTCGCGCTCGACTGGACGGACTTCGAGCACGACGACCACACGACCCTCTGCCTCTACCTGATGACGAAGCATGGGCGCGCGACTCCGCTTGTCTGGCACACGGCGCTGAAAAGTGGCCTGCCGGCAACCGGAACCAGGCTGAAGACCTCGTCCTTCGCCGGCTGCGCGCAGTGCTCCCCGCGGGGGTGAAGGTGACGGTGCTGGCCGACCGCGGCTTCGGCGACGTCGAGCTGTACGAGCTGCTGAAGGCGGAACTCGGCTTCGACTTCGTCATTCGCTTTCGCGAGTGCATCCACGTCGAGAATGCGAAGGGGGAAATGCGCACTGCCGCGGAGTGGCTGCCTGCCAATGGCCGTGCGACCACGCTCAAGGGTGCGCGCGTCACCCACCAACGCTACCAACTCACGGCGGTCGTCGTGGTGAAGGCGGTGGGGATGAAGGACGCCTGGTGTCTGGCAACGAGCCTGTCGGCCAGCGCCACGGAAGTGGTGAAACTCTACGGCCCTTGGGGCCGCCGCCGAAGACACCGGCCTGGACCGAACCCTCAAGGCCAACACCGCGAAGAAACGCACCCATTCACTTTTCAACCAGGGGCTGTACTTCTATGGCGCCCTGCCGATGATGAAAGAGCATCGGTTTGAGCCTCTGATGAAGCGCTTCGGTGAACTCGTCCTTGAGCAGGCGTTCTTCCGCGAGGTCTTCGCCGTCCTATGAATGAGGGGATGCCTCAGGTCCCGCCCGGCAGGGCCTCCTCTTCATCGGAGAAGACCGGTCCCACGCGCGTGGTGCTGAACCCAAAGCAGGAACTCCCAGAACTCCCAAGAACTCCTGGGCCCCCTCGAGCCCTGAGCAGCCAGCGGGCAGGACGCGTCTTTTCAGGACGCGCCTGAAGCCCTTTGCGTCATGTCGCGTCCGGCGAGAACGCACCCTCGCGCCCCGTGCGCAGGGGGGCGCTGGCTCCGGCGGGCTTCTCCAAGCTGGCACAGCCGTTGCTGCCGGTGAAGCCTCATGCCCAACCACTACTCGCAGAAGAAGTGCAATCACTGCCAGGACCGCCTCCCCGAGAATCAGACGAGCCTGGCGCTGTGCATCCACTGCCGGGCCACGCTGTGCGGCTCGTGCACGCGGAAGTACCGCTTCGGGGGCATTGGGAAGAACAGGGGCTGCCCTCGCAGTCCCAAGCTGCGGCAGGGCTTGTGGCAGCCCTCCTCACAGGCGCGGCCCGTGCGGTCCGCCTTCCATATTCCCTTCTCATGCGGCGCGTGTGGGCGCTACCAGAACCCCAAGCAGCTCATCCCGCTGCAGTGGTCGAAGCAGGGAGCCTGGGGCTGTACCGAGTGCGCCACTCATACCGACTTGCAGTTCCTGCAGGGGCAGCAACTCCAGGCCCCGTCGATGACCTTCTGCTGTGGCACCTGGAACATCCAGAAGTACGGCTCGTCCTCGCCCTTGGGGAAGCGGCAACTCGTGCCCCTCGTGATCGCCAACATGCTGGGCGTCACTGAGGCGGACTGGCTGATCGTCCAGGAAGTCACCGACGCGAAGCTGTTCATCGGCAATATGAACAAGCAGCTCAAGAGCTCCCGGCTCGGTCACTACAAGTGCTCTGGGGGCGAACTCACCCTGGGCAGCGGCGGGACCAAGGACCACTACGTGCTCATCTACAACACCCAGAAAGTGAGCATCGTCCTCGGTCCGCTGCACTTCGGCTCGAGCGAGCGCCCCTTGGAGGAGAGCACCGTGCTCTTCAATCGCCACAATGGGGGAGGCGTGCAGGGCCCCGTCGCCGGGCACCGTGGCAGCGTGGGGTGGCTGCTGTCCACCGTGCCCTACCGCTCGTCCAGCAGCCTGATCTGGACCATGGGAGTGCACACCTCGCCGTCGGGGTCCACCAACATGATTCCCGCGCAGATCCACGAGATCATCACCCACGCGGCCACCCTGCGGCACGATGGCATCCCCGTCATCCTCGCCGGGGATTGGTACATGCAGAATGATGCCCCTGGGTATGCGTGCTCCCTGGAGGAGTCCGGCTGGCAGCTCATCGCGCCGAAGTACGGCACCAGCCTCAAGCACAGGAACACCGAGCACACCATCCAGGTCGCCGACCATCTCATCGTCAGTGATAGCTGTCAGGTCCAGCATCTCTGGCAGTTCGTGCCCGTGAACCAGCAGGACCAGCAGGGAGGCATCGGAGATCTCCAGTTCCCTCGCGGATCGGTGGAATCCATTGTCTCCAACCCGAACCTGGTCACGAAGGCCAGGCAGTTCGTCCGGATCAACACTCCTCAGCATCTCTGGGAACAGCTCGGGGGATGGCTCGACCTGGGCATCGATCACTCGCCCGTGGTCAGCCAGTTCACGGTTCAATTCGATGAAGGCCGGCGCGTCGAGGTGCCGAGGAACCTGAACCGCACCATCAATGAGTGGAGTCACCAGATCGTCTCCAACCCCCCCCTTCGCCGGAGTTTCACGCTCAACGGGAAGTGTCCTGACTGCTCCGGCAAACTCCAGCCCATCGAGAGTGGAGGCGAGCGAATCCTGGGAGAGTTCACCTGCCCCCGCTGCGAGGTGCAGGTGACCGTGCCAGGGGGGAGGCGGGTCCAGTTCGTCCGGATCCAGTAGCGCGCGGGCGCGGCCTTCAATCGAACATCGCGGCCAGGGCCTCGCCGAGCGTCTCCACGCCGATCACCTGCAGCTTCGTCTCCTCCATGCGCCGAGCGCTCCCACTGGGGAGCACCACGCGCTGGAAGCCCATCTTCGCGGCCTCGGCGAGCCGGGGCTCCACCTGCCCCACCGCGCGCACCTCTCCGGCCAGGCCCACCTCGCCCAGCACCAGCGTGTGCGGATCCATCGGCCGGTTCTGCAGGCTGGAGACCAGCGCCGCGCATACGGCCAGGTCACACGCCGGCTCGGGTAGCTGCATGCCGCCCGCCACGTTGACGAACAGGTCACACCTGGAGTTGCCCCGATTCGGTGGAGTGTTCTTGGGTTTGGGTTTCAGAAGCCCAGCAGCCTCACAGGCGCCATGGACTTTCACTCCCAGGAATAGCAGAATATGCGGAAAAGTGTTTCTTGTTGGAACCCTTTTCGAAGTGGGGGCATCCATGCGCGGCTCACAGGTCTTCGGTATCGCTCTCGTCTCCAGCATTGCCTTCGCTCCGCTCGCGGAGGCGAAGAGCGTCTCCTTCTCAGGCTATCAATGGGAGGTGCGCAGCGGTCAGGGGGGGCCGGGGCCCAATACGTGGGATGACCGCAACGCCTGGGTGGATGCGAACGGCCACCTCCACCTGAAGATTGCGTGGCGCGATGGACGCTGGACGACGGCGGAGGTCTACATGCCGCAGCAGCGGCTGGGGTATGGCACCTACCAGTTCAAGGTGATTGGCCGGCCGGACCTCTTCGACGACAACGTGGTCCTGGGCCTGTTCAACTACACGCGTCCCGACGTGGGCCCGGACGCCACGAAT
This sequence comes from Corallococcus sp. CA049B, assembly GCF_003611685.1. Lineage (NCBI taxonomy): Bacteria > Pseudomonadati > Myxococcota > Myxococcia > Myxococcales > Myxococcaceae > Corallococcus > Corallococcus sp. CA049B. The sequence goes on from NZ_RAWC01000001.1 coordinate 113,089, forward strand.
GAAATCGATATCGAGTTCGCGAAGTGGGGCGGCAGTCAGCCGCAGATGGGCAACTGGGCCGTGTACCCCGCGGTGACGGGTGTCCCCTACTCCCATCAGGCCTACTCCATCAGCCTGGGGGGGACCCACTCCACCCACCGCTTCCAGTGGTCGTCGACGCAGGTCTTCTTCCAGGCGTTGCATGGCCACCAGGATGGCAACGCCAATCAGATGGCCAGCTGGCTCTTCAATCCGCCGGATTACGTCCAGCGCATTCCCCAGAACCCCCTGCCCGTCCATATGAACTTCTGGCTCTTCCAGGGACGTGCACCCAAGAACGGGCAGGAGGCGGAGATCGTCATCGCGGAGTTCAAGTTCATCCCCGCCCCGTAGCCGTCAGCTCCCGGTAGAAAGGTGACGCATCCAGGTCCGCCTTACTTGAAAAGCTGACTTAAATGGCTTTCGCTTCGTGACGCCTTTCACAAGGGGGACCTGACCAACAACAATGTCTGGAACGACACCCCGGGAGAGATTCAAGGCCAGTTCGGCTGGAACCCCTGGGCATACACAGGCGGAGCGCACCGGAATTGGGCCACACCTTCACGCTCCCGCACGACACCGTGGCGGACTCCATCGCGAGCACTCGCAATGCCTCACGGGCATCTGCACCTTCTCCCCCGCCGCTGGAGCCAAGGTGTGCGCGTCGTCCGCATCGCCCAACTACGTCACTCCGTTCTTCCCGGACGTGCCGTAGTCCGGTCTGAGGCAACGGGCCGCCTCACCCGGTGACGGGCGAGGCGGCTCCGGATCAAACATTTCCCACACCCTACCGGGACGCGGAAGGCGCCGTGTCCTCGCCGAGCAACAGCTGACGGACGATGGGCACGGGCGGGTAGCCGTGGGAGACCACGGCGTCGTGGAAGCGCTGGAGGGTGAAGTCCTTGCCCCACTTCACCTTCGCGTCCTCGCGCAGCTCCATCAGCATCTTCTTGCCCAGCGCATACACCAGATACGTCGGGTCGGACGTGCCACGACGGGCCTCGCGCTCCGCGTTGACGCGCGTCATGTAGGCCTCCTGTTCGAAGAGGCTCACGGCCTGGTCGTACGTCATCCCGCGCGTGTGCAATGACAAGCCCGCCACGTAGCGCGCCAGCCGCTGGAGGTAGAGCGCCAGCTGGTTCAGCCGCAGCCGGTCCGCCTGGGGCCCCGTGCCGCCGTAGCCCTCGTCCAGCATCATCTGCTCGGTGTAGAGGCCCCAGCCTTCGCTGAAGGACCCTGACCCGAGCAGCCGGCGCACCTTGGACTGGATGCGATTGGTCCACAGGAACTGCACGTAGTGCCCCGGGTACGCCTCGTGGATGGAGACGATGGGCAGCGCGTAGCGGTTGTAGAAGCTCATGTGCTGCGTCGCCTGCTCCGCGGTCCACGCCGGGTCCGGTGGCGTCACGTAGTAGTACGCCTCCGTCGCCTTCGACTCGAACGGGCCGGGCGTGCTCATGCTCGCGAAGGACAGCGCGCGGCTGAACACCGGCGTCTCCGCCACCTTCGCGCGCACCTCGCTGGGCACGGTGATGATGCGCCGGTCGATGAGGAACTGGCGGATGTCCTCCAGCGTCGCCGTCGTGGTGGCCACCAGCTCCGCGCCAGCCGGGTGCTCCTTGCCCAGCTCGCGATACACGTCCATGGGCGCCTTGCCCGGAGCAATCCGTCCCGCGACCTCTCGGAACTGGTCCTGCGTGCGCTTCATCTCCGCGCGCCCCCAGGCCAGCAGCGAGTCGATGCTCTCCGTGACGCCCTCCTCGTACTGGAGCTTCTGGCGGTACGTCTCCTCGCCAATGGCGAAGTCCCCATTCGAGCGGGCCAGCAGGTCGTCCTTCAGGAAGCGGATGTAGCCATCAATGGCTTCCAGGCACCGCGCCTGCGCCCGCTTGAAGTCCTCCTGGAGCGCGGCGTCCTGCACCGGCGCGAAGGCCTGCGGCAGCGTCTGCGCATAGAGCGAACGCGTGCCCTTCACCTGCTCCAGGGCAATCTGCGTCCACAGCTTCGGTGGGTTCTTCAGGTTCGCCGGCGCCACCGCGAAGACCTCCGGCACCACCGCCATGCGCTTCACCGCCGAGCGCATCCGCTCCTCCAGTGGCGCGAAGTCGCGGTTGATGAGCTGGTACACGGCGTTGGACGCGAAGCCCAGGTAGGCGTTCGGGTTGCGCTCCCACGAGCGCACCGCCTCCAGGTCCAGGATGCGCGCGCGGAGGTGGTTCTCCAGGATGTCGTAGTCGGCCCGGTCCCCCGGAGGCAGTGAAGCCCGGTCCACCGCCTGGGGCAGCGCCGCGAGCCGGTCCTTCAGGAACGCCAGGTGCGACGCCCGCTCCTCGGGCCGGAAGCCGCGCAGCTCTCCGTCATACGTGTGCACGCCCGCGGACGTGGCGGACATCGGCGAGCGGCGGAAGTGCTCCTCGAAGTACGCGTCCACGAAGCCCCGCAGCGCCACCTGCGCGGAGGACGCCTCGGGCGCGGTGGCCGGCGCCTCCGCTCGGGTCGAGGGCCGGGACGCGGTGCATCCAGGGGACAGCAGCAGCAACGCGGCGAGGACGCTCGGGGTTCGCAGGGCCTTCATGGAGCCTCGGGGGGAGAAGAGACGCGGGGAGCGTCGCTGAAGGCCCCCCGTCCTACAAGCGTCCGGCGCCGCCCTGCGTTCCCGGAAGACGCCAGCGCTTCCTGAAGCGACGCGGGCCACCGCCTCGCCCGTGCGCCCTTCCCCCCGGGCTGGCGCGGCACGGCCCCTGCACTGCCAATGGCAAGCACCTCCAGCCCCACTGCTTGTCCAGGTCCCCATGGCCGCCAATTACAAGAAGTTCTTCGCTGGCTCCCGCAACATCCCGAAGGGCATCTCGCTCGGCTATCCCGTCCCCGGTCCGCAGGAGGCCAGCGCGGATCAAATCGCCGGGCAGGCGTTCTTCGCCACGCCGAACGACTGGAGCAGCATCCAGGCGTCCGCGTATGACTTCATCGTGATTGGCACCGGCCCCACCGGTGTGGCCTTCATCGAGCAGACGCTGAAGCACAACCCCAACGCACGCATCCTGGTGCTGGAGCGGGGCGGCTTCTGGTTGCCCACGCACTACCAGATGCTGCCGCTCGCCTTCCAGGCCGCGACCGGCTCACCGCCCACCACGTACCCGTGGACGCGCACGACGCGGATGGCGACCACGGAGCTGGAGTTCTTCCAGGCCGGCTACATCCCCGTGCTGGGCGGGCGCTCCACCTACTGGAGCGCCTGGTGCCCCGCCCCGACGCCCGACCTGATGCGCGACTGGCCGCAGGAGCTGATCGACGTCACGCTCCAGCCGGGCTTCTGGGACCGCGCCCGCGCGTTCCTGCACGTCACCACCATGGACAGGGTCCACGATGGCGTCTACGGCAGCCTCCAGCATCAAATCGACGTGAACCTCCGGGAGAACTTCAAGCGCTACGTGCCCTCCGCGCTGAGCGCGTTCCCGGCGCCCATCGCCGTGGGCCATACGCCCTGGAAGGGCGTCAAGTTCTACAAGTACTCCACCGTCGGCACGCTGCTGGACCTGCAGCAATCCCAGAAGGCGCTGGCGGCCCAGGGCCAGGGGCAGCCCCTGACCATCGTCGACCACTGCGTCGTGGACCGCCTGGTGCATGACGGCCATGGGACGGTCACCGCGCTGGAGACGAGCCGCGGCCCGCTGGCGGTGAGCTCGGCGAAGGTCGTGCTGGCGATGGGGACCATCCCGCCCGCGACGCTGCTGATGAATTCCTTCAAGGAGGCCCTGCCGAACATTGGCAAGCGTTACACCGGCCACTTCATGTCTCACATCACGGCGCGCGTGAAGCGCTCGGCGTTCAAGGACCTGTCCGCGCTGGAGATTGGCGCCACCTACCTGGACGGCAAGGCGCCCAATGGCTTGCAGTACCACGTGCAGACCAGCGCCTTCGCCTCCGCGAACCCGGAGGCCGACGAGAGCACCATCGCCCACGAGGCCCCGGACGCGGCGGCCGTCGCGTCGATGGCGCAGCTGAAGGGCTCCGAGGATTACGTCGTGTTCGTCTGCGCGACCCTGGGCGAGGTGAGCGAGAAGAACCCGGACAACTGGATCCGCATGAACGGCGGCACCGACCCCGCCACCAACATCACCCTCCAGCTCCAGCCCGGCGTGGAGGACCACCACCTGTGGGACGTGCTCGACGAGGCGACCTATCAGTCCATCGACGTCATGGCCGGGTGCGCGGGCTGCTCGGCTCCGGAGGTCGAGTACTGGGTCGACGACGCGAGCGGCAACGGCGGACGCTGGCAGCAGGAGCGGCCGGACCGGAAGAAGATCCGCCTGAACATCATCGTGCACGAGGCCTCGCCGCTGTGGATGGGCAGGGACCCGGCGACGTCGGTGGTGGGTCTGGACTACCGGCCGCACGGCGTCCACAACGTCTACGTGACGGGCGGCGCGCTCTTCCCCACTTCGGGCTCGTGGAACCCCACGCTGACCATGTGCGGCCTGGCGCAGGACCTGGCGGACCGCCTGCGCGGCTGAAGCCTACAGGAGCGCGCGGATGACCTGGTTCAGGTGCTCGTCGAAATCGAACGTGCACCCGGATGTATCAGGGGCCTCATCCAGCAACCACGGCGCGAGGTCGTAATCGTCGTGGTAGGCTTTGAGGATGAGCATGCCTTCGTCACGGCGCAATCCTGTATCAAAGCTGTAGAAGTCATGCACGGACGAGTCAGCGATATACTGAAAGGGAATGAGCCGCCTGCGCACCTCCAACTCGCGCAGGGCGGCTTCCCGCTCGTCGTCCTCTTCACCAAAGGAGTCCTCCTCCACGAACTCCTTGTACCACTCGTGCCGCTCCAGCACCTCGGAGGGACTCAGCATCCGCGCCCGCTCGTAGCCGGATGCATCCGTCGCGACGAACAGGCCGTGCCGCGTGATGAACTGGAGGTAGGCATTGGGGAGCAGGGGGCCCAGCGCATCTTCCAGCAGACGCAGGTCTTCCTCGCGCACCGGGGTCACGCTCACGGCTCGAAGGGGAAGCCCCTGCTCACGCGACAGTCGTTCCTTCAGGGCGTTGAGGGCTTCGATTGCGTCTGGCATTCCCTGGGCTCCTTCCCGGTAGGCCCCATCGATGTTCCGTACCGCTGAGAGGGGGGATTGTCCCCGCCGCTCCCAGTGCCCGCGTATGACACGGATGTCCTGATGAGGACAACGGCGCACGACGCATGGAGCCCGCTTCCCTCTGGGAGCATGTGGCATTGAGCTTGCTGTGCGTCGTGGCTCCCGGGCGTTCCCCGTACGCCCGGAACCTTCACGCCTGCCCGAGGAAGCCATGCGTCGAGCCCGTCCCTCCGTCTTCGAGCGAATCCCCACCCCGGCCCGCACCTGGGCGTCACGCCTGGTGCTGCTGATGGCCTGCGCCAGCGTCGTGGCCACGTCGCGAGCCCGGAGCGAGGATGTGGCGTCCCCAGTCCACACCGGCACGCCCTTCCGCCTGACGACAGAGACCGGCAGGGTCACGCGGACGCTGGTCGTCCGGGCCTCCGCGACGAAGAAGTTGTCGGATCCGGTGGAAGGCGAGGTGCGCATCCAGGCCAAGGCGAAGTGGACGCCGGGGAACCCCACCCCGGCGACGAAGCCGTCGTTGGTCATCAGCTACGTTCACGGGGACGCCTTCTATGAAGACCTCAGAAGCGTCCTGGAGCCCGACGTCGCCGTGACGGTGGAGAGCGTGAAGTACCTCGACGAGAGATGCTCGGAGGGTCAAGGCTGCGAGTGGACCGTGCAGGCCATTTTTGACATCGGCATCCAGTCCGACGCGGACTCCGGCACGGTCGCGGACCCCGGCACGATCGACGTGGAGTGGACGGCCCAGGCCTTCATGCGCGTGCTGGACGAGTCCAATGTCCCCAAGGGCTTCACCGTGAGCCTGTCCGAGCCCTGATGCTCCCTGGCCTCACGGCCCGGCCTCCGGGGCCTTGATGAAGTCGATGAACGCCCGGAGCGGCGCGGGCACGAAGCGCCGCCCCGGGTAGTAGAGGAACGGCCCCGGGAAGGGCTGCCACCAGGGTTCGAGCACGGGCACCAGCGCGCCGCTGTCCAGGTGCGGACGCAGCCAGTCCTCGAAGAGGTGCACGATGCCGGTGCCTGAGATCGCGGCGTCGACGGCGAGGTCCGTCCCCCCGCCCGCCCGCACGATGAGCGGTCCCGAGGGCTCGACCGTCACCACCTCGCCGTCGCGCTCGAACTCCCAGAGCGTCATCGCGCCGCTCGCGAAACGGCCGCGCAGGCAGGCATGCCGCAGCAGGTCCTTGGGATGTTCTGGCCGCCCATGCCGCTCCAGGTACGCCGGGGCCGCGGCCGTGGCGTGGCGCTGGACGCGCGGCCCGATGGGCACCGCGATCATGTCCTGCTCCAGGCGCTCGTCGTAGCGGATGCCCGCGTCACAGCCGGCGGCAATCACATCCACGAAGCTGTCCTCGGTGATGACCTCCAGGTGGATGTCGGGGTACGCGGCGAGGAACGCCGGGACGATGCGCGGCAGCACCAGCCGTGACGCGCTGATGGGCACGTTGAGGCGCAGCACGCCCGCGGGCCGGCTGCGAAAGCCGTTCACCACGTCGAGCGCGGCCTCCATCTCCGTCAGCACGGGCGCCAGGCGCTCCAGCAGGCCCTCTCCGGCTTCGGTGGGGACGACACTGCGCGTCGTGCGGTTGAGCAGGCGGACGCCCAGGCGTTCCTCCAGCCGGCGGACCGCGTCGCTCAGCGAGGACGCGCTGCTCCCGCTCAGGCGCGCCCCCTCGCGGAAGCTGCGGGCCCGCGCCACCACCACGAAGGCGTTCAAATCACCCAGGTCGACCTTCACTGTTCGCCGCTCCGCACAACCTGTACGGGTCGTGCCCCGTTATGCAGAAAGTCCTCGGAGGCTATGCATGCTGCATCTCAAAAGGAGATGGAGCATGCCCGGTATCGATTCATCCAGCACCTTCCCCCTCGGGGGCCACCCCGTGAAGCGCCTCGGCTATGGGGCCATGCAGCTCGCGGGACCCGGCGTCTTCGGTCCGCCGAAGGACCCGGACGCCGCCCGGGCCGTGTTGCGCGAGGCCGTGGCCCGCGGGGTGAACCACATCGACACCAGCGACTACTACGGCCCGCACGTCACCAACCAGCTCATCCGCGAGGCGCTCGCGCCCTACCCCGACGGCCTCGTCATCGTCACCAAGATTGGCGCCCGGCGCGGCAATGACGGCTCCTGGCTCCCGGCCTTCTCGAAGGAGGAGCTGACCCAGGCCGTGCACGACAACCTGCGCAACCTGGGGCGGGACGTGCTGGACGTGGTCAACCTGCGCTTCATGTTCGACACGCACGGGCCCGCCGAAGGGCCCATCGAAGAGGCCCTCACCGTCCTCGCGGACCTCCAGCGCAAGGGCCTGGTGCGCCACATCGGGCTGAGCAACGTCACCGCCAAACAGGTCGCCGACGGACGACGCATCGCGGACATCGTCTGCGTGCAGAACCACTACAACCTGGCGCACCGGCAGGATGACGCGCTCATCGATTCGCTCGCCCGCGACCGGATTGCCTACGTGCCGTTCTTCCCGCTGGGAGGCTTCAGCCCGCTCCAGTCGTCCACGCTGTCCGCCGTGGCGGCCCGCCTGAACGCGACGCCCATGCAGACCGCGCTGGCGTGGCTGCTGCACCGCTCGCCCAACATCCTCCTCATCCCCGGCACGTCGTCCGTCGCGCACCTGAAGGAGAACCTGGCCGCGGGCGAGCTCCAGCTGCCGGAGGACGTGCTCAAGGAGCTGGACTCCGTGGCGAGCGCCCAGCCCGCCTGAGCTTCAGGGAGCGTCTCCACGGCCGCCGCGCAGCCGCGCCAGCAGCTCCGCGACGGCGGGCCTTACCGGGGCCTGGGTGCGCTGCACGGCATGCACCGTGTTGGTCAGCGCGGGCTTGCCCCAACTGACCACGCCCAGGCCCCGCCCCTTCGGGATGCAGAAGCCCGGCACGACGGCGACGCCGTGCCCTTGCGCCACCCACTCCAGCACCTCCTCCAGCTCCTCGAAGTGCGCGGTGCTGTACCAGTGGGGATGGCGCCGGCCGAAGTGGTGGCCCAGCCACCGGCCCACCACGTAGTCCCCCTCGTCGTAGGTCACCAGCGGCACGTCCTGGAAGTGTGCCTGCACGCGCAGGCGCCGGGCCCAGGTCCGCCCCGCGACGAGCACGAGTTGCTCCTCGTAGACAGGTGTCAGCGTGAGCCTGGGGTGCACCGTGCTCCGGAAGGAGAAGCCCACGTCCACCTGGCCCTCCAACACCTGACGGAAGACCTCCTCCGCTGGCGGGTAGCGCAGCGTCAGCCTCCGGTGCAGTGACTCCGACTCCCGCAGCAGCGGGAAGAGCACGTAGCGGCCAAAGCCAGACACCGCGGCGATCTCCAGCGGGCGGTCTTCCTCGCTGCCCTGCAACACCGCGTGCACGTCCCGGGCGAAGCCTCCGAGGAACCGGAAGAGCCGGTCCGCCAGGGGCGTGGGCACGAGCCGCGCGGACCGGCGTTCGAACAGGGGTGCGCCGAGCGTCTCCTCCAGCCGGCGCAATTGATAGCTCACCGTGGGCTGGGTGCGGTGCAGGCGCGCCGCGGCCTCCGTCACGCCCCGGGATTCGTAGACGGTCACGAACGTGCGCAGGAAGGGGAGGTCTGGGAAGTCCATCGAAGGGTTCTATGGATTCGTCGCGCCACTATCAATTGGCGTCCCTGCCCGTGAACGCGCACCTTGCCGGGCATGTCGAAGACCCTCCCGTTGGTGACGCTCGCGCTGCTCACGGCCTGTGCACGCACCGGCCCCCTTCCCTCCGCGCGCCTGCACGCCAGTCCCGAGGAGGCCGTGCAGGCGTACTTCAAGGCCTCCGACACCGGCTCCAGCCGGCTGCTGCGGTCCGCGTTCCATCCGGACGTGCTGATGCACTGGGTGGACGGGGTGGATGGAACGCCGCGGACGCGGACGCAGCTGGAGTGGTGGCAGGTGCTGGATGCGAAAGCGCCCCAGCCCGCGACCGGGCGCGAGATGACGGTGCTCGACCGTGAGGGCCCCTTCGCGTTGATGGAGGCGGTCTCCCACTGGCCGGACCACACGTTCGATGACCTGCTGCTCGTGGTGGAGACACCGGTGGGCTGGCGCATCGTGGGCAAGGTGTTCCAGCGGCTCGCGCCGGGAGAACGCGCGACCGGGTCCGCAGCCGAGCAGGAGGCGATTCGCGCGGTGCTGGACGCGAAGTTCGAAGCGCATGCGCTCTACAGCCACGCGCTCCTGCACCAATCACATACGCCGGACTGCATCTACTACCGCGTGAACGTCGAAGGCGTGCCCTTCGCGTGGAGCACGCTGTCAGAGGCCGCGGCCCGCTACGCGGCGAACGCGGAGGCGGGCATCCAGGACCGGGAGAGCCCCTGGAACGTGCTCAAGGTGGAGGTCCGGGGGAACGTGGCCGCCGCGAAGCTGGAGGTCCGCGTGGGAGGCGTGCGCTTCATCGACCATCTCCTCCTGGTGCGAACCGGCGGGCAGTGGCGCATCTCCGCCGCGGCCTGGGGCAATCCCGTTCCGCCTCCGTGAGGAGACTCAGGACACCGACTCCAACGCGGCGATGGCTTCAGCCAATGCGCGGGTGAAGGGGCGGTCGTCCTGGCGTTGCCCCTCCAGTGCTCGCAACGCAGGGAGCAGCGATGGGGCACCCAATGCTCCGGCGGCTTCCACGAGCTCCTGCCGGATCCGTGAGCGGCGGAGGACCTTGCGCAGCGGCTCCAGCGTTCGAGGGTCCTTGCGCTGCGCGAGCAGGAGCACCGCTTCGGCCCGAAGCATGGGGCTCCCCGTCGGCGGCGCACCTGACAAACCTGTCCGACTGTCCGACAGGTTTGGACAAGCGCGGCAGGGAGCCCCCGCACCGGCCGAGCCGAGGAAACCTGTCCGACTGTCCGACAAGTTGGAGGGCCACGACCGAGGGGGCCGCTCCCTTCGTCCGCCGGGCAGAAACCTGTCCGACTGTCCGACAGGGCGGAGGACCACGGCCTGGCCCGGCTCCCTTCATCCGGTCGGCGCAATCCGGTCCGACTGTCGGACAAGTTGGAGGGCCACGGCCACGGGGGCCACTCCCTTCGTCCGCCGGGCAGAAATCTGTCCGACTGTCCGACAGGTTTGGAGGACCTCGCCCCGGGGAGGCGCCTTCACCTGCGCTGTTCAATCCGGTCCGACTGTCGGACAGGTTCTTGAGGGGCTCCGCCGGGGGGCGCGCCGTTCATCCGAGTTGCTGAAGCGGGTCCGACTGTCGGACAGGTTCAGGCCGGGGCGGGGCGGGAGGTGGACCGAAGGGACCTGGAGGCTCAGTCGCGGAAGAAGGACGCCTGCTGGAAGCGCAGGCCCGCGAGGACCTGTTCGACCCGAGCGTCGGAGAGCGTCCCGATGCGCTCGCCGAGCCGCGACTTCTCCACCGAGGACACCTGCGACACGACCACGACGCTCTGCTTCGCCAGGTTGCCCTCCCCCACTTCGAGCAGCACGTTGCCGGGCTCGCCCGCCTTCTTCAGGTTGGACGTGAGCGCGCAGACGATGACGGTGTGGATGCGGGAGCGGTTGAAGACGTCGTCCTGGATGACGAGGTACGGGTGGGCGATGGGCGGCACGGAGCCCCGGGCCTCGTCCGGCTCGCACCAGAACAGGTCACCTCGGTGGATCGTCTTCGGGCCCGTGCTCATCTGCCGGGTTGTGCCACGCCGTGTCGAACAGGGGCAATCCTTCCCGGGGCCGCGAGTAGGCTGTAGGCAGGGCGCGCAACCACGCTGCGAGGTTCCTCATCATGAAGGCCGTATTCCGGGATGGCGAAGGGCACTTGCGCAATGGATGGAAGGGCGCCGGCTTCCTCGTGGTGTCCGCCGTCCTCGCCGGCATCCTGATGTGGCTCCAGACCTTGCTGCCCGCCGCCGTGAGGCCGTTCGCGCCGAACCCCTTCTTCGGCTTCCTGGGCGTGCTGCTCGTGAGCCTCGACTTCCTGTATCTCGAAAAGCAGCCCGTGACGTTGACGTCGCTCGGCATGTCGCTGGACCGGCGCGCGGGCCGTGACCTCGGCATGGGGGCGCTGGCCGGCGTGGGCTTGGTGGGGCTCGTGGCCCTCTGCGGCTGGGTGGCCGGGGGCTACCACCTGGAGCGCGCCGCGAACACCCCGGTGACCGCGATCGTGAAGGCGGCCTGGGTGATGCTGGGCGTGGGCCTCTTCGAGGAGGCGCTGTTTCACGGCTACCTCTTCCAGCGCGCCATCCAGGGCCTGGGCACGCGCTGGGCGCAGGTGATCATCTCCCTCCTCTTCTGTCTGGCCCACCCCTTCACCCCGGAGATGGAGGTCCCCACGCGCGTCGTGGCGATGGTCGCCACCTTCCTCGCGGGCTGGATGCTGGGCCTGTGTTACCTGCGCACGCGGCACCTGGCGCTGCCGGTCGGCGTGCACATGGGATGGAACTGGTTCCTGGGCACGCTGGGCTTCGGCGTGAGTGGCAACGAAGCCCGCGGTTGGTGGACGCCCATCTTCCAGGGCCGCCCGGAGTGGCTCACGGGCGGCGCCTATGGCCTGGAGGCGTCCATCTTCAGCGTCGTCGTCCTGGGCGTGGCAATCATTGCCCTGACGCGCTGGAAGGGTTCCGCCGCGCCGGAGCAGGAGGCCCTGCCCCACCCCGGCGAGGCTCCGGCGCTCACGACTCCACGCTGACGGTCTCCTCGAAGCCACGCTCGCCCTTGACGGTGACGGTCTGGAGCCGGGGGAAACGCCCCTTCACCCGCTCCACCAGCTCCGCCAGCGCATCCCGGTCGAACTGGAAGGTGAGCGCCTCCAGGGTGTCCGAGCGCCTCCGGTCCAGGTCATACACAGTCACATCCCCGAACTGCATCCGCAGGGTGCGGACGCGGGGAAACAGCTCCACCGGGCTGGCGTCGAGGGCGTGCAGGACAAGGTTCTCGGTGGTGTCGTCATCCAGGAGGATGGGCGCCGGCCGCCCCCTCAACAACGGGCAGCGGCGGGCACCTGCTTTCCAGAAATGGAAAGCGCGCTACTCGCGTGACGGGAACGGCGGTCCCGGGCGCGGCGTGTACACGTTGGCGCTCACGGAGCGCGCCGCCGCGGTGATGCCAATCAGGCTCTCCGCGTGCCCCAGGAAGAAGTAGCCCGTCTCCGGCAGCCGCGACAGCAGCCCCTGGATGACGCGCGCCCGGGCCTCCGCGCCGAAGTAGATGAGCACGTTGCGGCAGAAGATGATGTCGAACGGCCCCACCGGCCAGGTGGCCGGCGCGTGCAGGTTCGCGCGGGCGAAGCGCATGAAGGTCCGCAGCTCCGGGCCCGCCGTCATCAGGCCCTCCTGGGTGCGCACGCCCTTCAGCATGTACTTGCGCAGCAACAGCTGCGGAATGCTCCGGGCCCGCTCCAGGCTCCAGAGGCCCTCCTCCGCGCGCTTCACCGCCCAGGTGGACAGGTCCGTGGCGACGATCTCCAGGCTCCACCCGGAGCCCTTGGGGAACGCCTCCAGCAGCTCCATCGCCAGCGAGTACGGCTCCTCGCCCGTGGAGCACCCGGCGCTCCAGACGCGGATGCTCCGGGGCCGCCGGCCCTGCGCCGCCTGGGCCGCCCACTCCGGGAAGACGTGCTCGCGCAGCAGGTCGAAGTGCCGGGGCTCGCGGAAGAAGGACGTCTCGTGGGTGCAGAGGCTGTCGAGCATCCGCACCTTCTCCGCCTCGTTCCCTCGCGTCGTGACGTACGCGTGGTACGCCGCGTAGGACGTCAGCCGCAGCTCCCTCAGCCGCCGCGACAGCCGGTTCGCCACCAGCGCGTTCTTCGCGGACGACAGGTGGATGCCGGCCTCCGCCTCCACCAGGTGCTGGAACGACTCCAGCTCCGAGCGCGACAGCGCCGGAGGCAGCGCGGACGGCGGCCAGGGCTCGTCGCCGCTCATCGCCTCACCCGTTGCCCGGTGCTTCCGGCGCCGTGGCCGCGGCCGGTGCCGGGGCCGCCGGAGCCGCGGCCTCGTCGGTGGCGGCCGTCAGCTTGAGCAGCTCCTCCAGCGACAGGAGCCGGTCCAGGTCCAGCAGCAGGATGAACGTGTCGTTGTGGCGGCCCATCCCGCGCAGGAACTCCAGCCGCACGCGCGTGCCGAAGGCGGGGGGCGGTTCGATGTCCGCGGCCCCCAGCTCCAGCACCTCGCGCACGGTGTCCGTGAGCAGGCCCAGCACCGTCTGCTGGCCGTCGAGCGCCACCTCCACGATGACGAAGCAGGACCAGCGGGTGATGGGCCGGGGCGGCAGCCCGAACTTCACCGCCAGGTCCACGACGGGCACCACGCTGCCGCGCAGGTTGATGACGCCCTGCACGGCCGCGGGCATCCCCGGCACGCGCGTGACGGGGCGGTGTTCGATGATCTCCCGCACGCGCAGGAGGCCCACGGCGTACTCCTCGCCCGCGAGCATGAAGCTCAGGTAGCTGGACCTGCCGCCGCCCGGTTCGGTGGACTCACTCATGGCGCGCGCCTCCCTAGAACCGCTGGAAGTCATGGGGAGCCGGCGCCTCCGCGCCGTTCTGGAGCCGCGACAGCGCCCCGTTCGTGGGCGTGGCCAGCGCCCCCTGCGCCGCCGCCTGGAGCCCCCGGACGGGCGACACCTGCGGCCGGTGGGCCGGGGCGCGCGGCAGGGAGGGGGCGTTGTAGCTGAAGCCCTCCATCAGCCGGAAGAAGGTCATCATCTGAAGGAGGGACTCGGCCTGGGTGGCCATCTCCTCGGCGGTGGAGGACAGCTCCTCCGCGGCGGACGCGTTGCGCTGGGTGACTTGATCCACCTGCGTCATGGCGCGGTTCATCTGCGACACGCCGATGGACTGCTCGCGCGAGGCGTTGGCCACCTGCTGCACCAGCTCCGACGTGCGGCGGATGGCGGGCACCAGCTCCGTCAAGAGCTGCCCGCTGCGCTCGGCGACCTTCACGCTGGAGGTGGCCAGGCCGCCAATCTCCTTCGCGGCCTTCTGGCTGCGCTCCGCCAGCTTGCGCACCTCCGTGGCCACGACGGAGAAGCCCCGGCCGTGCTCACCCGCGCGCGCGGCCTCCACGGCGGCGTTCAGCGCGAGCAGGTTCGTCTGGTAGGCGATCTCCTCCACGATGGAGATGCGCTCCGCGATGGCGTTCATCGCCTCCACGGTCTCCTTCACCGCGCGGCCGCTCTCCTCCGCGTCCCGGGCGCCCTTCACGGCCGTCTGCTCCATCTCCCGGCTGTTCTCCGAGTTCTGGCGGATGCTCACGTTGAGCTGCTCCAGGCTGGCGGTGGTCTCCTCCACGGAGGCCGCCTGGGAGCTGGTGCCCTGCGACAGGCCCTGCGCGGCGGACGCCACCTGGAGCGACGCGGACGACAGCGAGCCCGCGGCGCCGCGCACCTCGCTGATGACGCCCGACAGCCGCTGGATCATGTCGCGCATGCTGCCCATCATCCGGCCCGTCTCGTCCGTGCCCCGGGCGGTGATGTTCGCGGTGAGGTCGCCGGCCGTCACCTGCGCCGTCACCTGCACGGCCTCCGTGAGCGGCTGCACGATGCTGCGGGTGAGGAAGAAGGACAGCAGGGCCGCGAGCACCACGCCCAGGGCGCCCCCCATGATGATCATGTCGTACAGGTCCACCACCATGCTCGCGGTGCGGGCGGTGCGCTCCTGGAGCAGGGCCGTCTCGTCGTCCGCCAGCTTGGTGAGCTGCATCCGGATGCGGTCCGCGGTCTGCTTGCCGCGCGCGGACTGCTCCACCGCGATGAGCTGCGCCAGGTCCCCACGGCCCGCGGTGACCTCGCGGCGCTGGGCGATGAGCGGCTCCAGGTGCTGGGAAATCCACTGCTGCAACAGGTCGCGGATCTCCTGCTGGCGCTCCTGCTGGCGGCGGTCGCTCTGGGTGTGCTGGCGGATGCTGTCCAGGCTCTGCGACAGGCTCAACCGGGCCAGGTTGTAGGGCTCCAGGAACTTGTCGTCACCGGTGATGAGGAAGCCGCGCTGCCCCGTCTCCAGGTCGGCCATGTCACCCTCCAGGGTGCGCACGGCGATCAGCACCTTGTGGCTTTCGGTGTCCCCCTCGGCAGTGACGGAGACCTTGACGATGGTCGTGTACACCACCACGACCAGCGCGATGATGATGGCCACCATCGCGCTGAAGGCGAGCGTCAGCTTCGCCGTGATGCTCAGGTTGTTGAACATGATGACTCCGGAAACAGGGACGGACCGCTACGGCGCCCGGGGGGCGTTCGCGGGAGAAGGGGTTGCAAGGGGGGAGGGAGGACCGAGCGCGGCCTCGGAGGCGTGGAGGATGGCCCTGCGCACCAGCGCGGGCGTGTCCAACAGGAGCCCTACCCGGCCGTCGCCCAGGATGGTGGAGCCGGAGATGCCGGGGATGCCCTGGAAGAGGCGCCCCAGGGGCCGGATGACCCGCTGGCCCTCGCCCTGGAGCTCATCCACCGCCAGTCCGATGACGCCGTCCGGGTGCTTCAGGACGACCACGTTCTCCCGGGCCGGCGTGCTCCCGCCCAGGCAGAACACCTGACGCAGCCGCAGGTACGGCAGCGGCTGGCCACGCAGCGACAACACGCCGGACGCCTCCGCCGTGCGCTCCTGGGCGGGGACCACCATGCACTCCTGCACGCCCTCGATGGGGACCACGTACACCTGGTCCCCCACGCCCATGGCGAAGCCCTGGATGACGGCGAGCGTGAGCGGCAGCCGCAGCGTCAGCGTGGTGCCCTGCCCCTCCTGGCTCTGGATGGACACGGAGCCGCGCAGGGCTTCGATGTCCCGACGCACCACGTCCATGCCCACGCCGCGGCCGGACAGCTCCGTCACTTCCGTGGCCGTGGAGAAGCCGGGCTCGAAGATGAGCCGCAAGAGCTCGTCGTCGCGCAGCCGCTCGGGCGCCGCCACCAGCCCCCGCTGCTTCGCGCGCTCGCGCACCCGTTCGCGCTGGATGCCCCGGCCGTCGTCGGACAGCTCCACCACGACGCTGCCGGCGTCATGGTAGGCCTTGAGCCGCAGGCGGCCCCGGGGGTCCTTGCCCGCGGCGCGCCGCTCGTCCGGCGTCTCGATGCCGTGGTCCAGCGCGTTGCGCAGCAGGTGGAGCAGCGGGTCGCGCATCGCGTCCAGCACCGCGGTGTCCAGCGTGGCGTCCTCGCCCTCCAGCTCCAGCTGGGCCAGCTTCTGCTGGGAGCGGGCCAGGTCGCGCACGGTGCGCAAGTGCTGACGGAACAGCGGTCCCACCGGGACCATCCGCACCTTCATCACCTCTTCCTGGAGCGCCTCGAAGAGCGGATCCATCTCCCGCTGCTGGGTGAGCGCGTCCTCCCAGCTGGCGCCGGAGTCCTCCGCGCGCGCCAGGAACTGCGCCATCCGCCCGCGCGCCACGGACAGCTCCGCGGTGAGCGTGACGATGCGGTCCAGGCGCTCCATGTCCATGCGCACGCGGCTGCGCGCCGTGCTCCGCGCCTCCGGCATGCGCGGCAGCGCGGCGGGAATCGGCAGCGCCTCCGTGGGCGCTCCCGCGACGATGCCCTCGCGCAGCCGGGAGAGGTGGGCCTGGTGCACCGCGCCCAGCGAGTCCACGCCCGCGAGCGACGCCTGGCACAGCTCGCGGAGGTGATCCACCGCGCCGAGCAGCAGCGACACCCGCGTCTCATCCAGCGCGAGCCGCCCGTCGAGCAGGGCCTGGAGGAGGTCCTCGACGCCGTGCGTGTAGTCCGTCACGGCCTGGAAGCCGAGCGACGCCGCCGCGCCCTTGAGCGTGTGCGCCCCGCGCAGGATGCCTGGGAGCAACCCCTCCGCGGGAGAGACCTCCAGCGCGATGAGGTTCTCTTCCATGGAGGAGATCAACCCCTCCGCCTCGTCCGCGAAGACGGCCAGCACCTTCTGCCACTCCGCGGCGGTCTCCGACGGGATGTCCCCCAGGTCAGTCGTCACCTCGCGCCCCAGGGGCGAAGGGAGACCGGCACGCGCAGGGGGATGGGTGGAGGGATTCTCAAGAACACGGACTGGCGCCCCCCTTCCTCGAGATGCAAGGCATTGCCATGAAGGTGGGCCGACCTTCACGATGAGGAATTTTTCGAGAAGTCAACAGTACCAAATCAATCAAACATGAACAACCTCCGCGGTGATTTCACGCGGGGTTTGTATCGCCAGGGAAGCGAGCCGCTTCCGAGGGACAAGACTCCTCAGGTCGTGTGTCGGCCACGTCTCCCCCGAGCCGAGTCTCACCTGTCTTGAGTTACATGTTTCAATCCCATCCACATCCAACACAGCGCGTCTCATCCGTTCGTACAAGACACCGCACTCGTGCTCCGGGGTGATGTGGACTCATTGGGGCCCGCGCGACGCTCCCCTGAGCACACGACGTCCAGGCGGAGGAGCCGCGGGCCCGCCGGTCCCGGCGGCCTCCAGGTCCTTCAATTCCTCTCATCCAGCGAGGCCCGCCGGTCCGGCCAGGACGAGCGGATGTCCTGGTGGGGACCGGGCGGGGTGAACCACGACCGGGCGAGGGGCTGACTACTGGAGCGAGGGCTGCTCCTGCTCCTCCCTGCTGGCCCTGGCGTAGTCCTCCGCGCCGGTGAAGTCGACGACGCGGCAGGGCTCATTGCCCACGACCCAGGCGTCATGGCCTGACGGGATGAAGGCGACGTCGCCCGGCTCCAGGTCCAGCTCCTGACCGTCGTTCATCTGGACGTGCATCCGCCCGGACAGGACGCTGAGGGTGTGGACCACCTCGCACGTCTCCGTGCCCGCGATGGGCTTCACGTGCTTCGACCACTGCCAGCCGGGTTCGAAGTAGCCCCGGCCGATGCTGAGCGCTCCCATGTTCAGGACGGAGGCCTCTCCGTGCGACACGAAGGGCCGGCGCTCGTCCGCCTCGCTGGCCTTCTTGATGATGGCGCGTGCCATGGTGCAATCCCTCCCGGTGAATGGGTCCTTGGGAAACCTGGGGGTGCCGCGCGCTGGAGGAAAGGGTTCGCGCGCGGACTCGGGCGGTGGACCGGAGCACGGGGTGTAGCGCCCGTCCCCACCTCCGTACCTTCGTGCCGCAAACCGGTCCCGAGGGAATCAAGCCATGCGCCCAATGTCGCGCCTCGCCCTGTGGGCATGTCTGGTCATCGCGCAGGGATGCCGCTCGCATCACGAGCCGCCTCCCGCGCCTCCGCCCACGCCGCCCACGGCCACCGCCCGGCCGCTCCAGCTGGCGAAGCCGGAGGCCCTCGAGCTCGAGTTCGGCCGGGCCCAGGCCACCGCCTGCAACTGCTTCAAGGCGAATGACAGCGAGACGGAGGGAGGGGCGTGCGCCACGCCGCGCTTTGGCGCGTACCTGCTCGCGCTGACGTGGGCCCCCACCTTCTGCCGGTCGCATCCGGACAAGGAGGAGTGCGGGCACCTGGAAGAAACCTTCGGCGCGACGCACCTCACGATTCACGGGCTGTGGCCCCAGTTCAACGACGAGGAGGCGCGGGAGCTCAACTGCACCTATCCGGCGTACTGCGGCGGGCTGTGCGAATGCCAGGGCAGCAACGCCCCGTCGAAGTGCTTCCCCGACCCCGCCACGATTCCACCCGCCATGGGCACCTACGGGCCGGGCTTCGTCACGGACAACTTCTTCCTCGCGAACCACGAGTGGCCCAAGCACGGCAGCTGCACGGGGATGGATGCCCGGACCTACTTCCAGAGCAACATCGACGCGCTGCTGTCATTGCCGGGGGACCAGGGGACACCAGCCGCCATCACGGACAACATCGGCGGGAGCGTGGCGCTGGAGAACCTGCGCGCGTCGTTCGGACAGAGCGACAGCGTCGCCTTCACTTGCGACCCGAAGTGCAACCTGGTGGAGGTGGGCGTCTGCTTCTCGGCGGACGAGCAGCGGCGCCCCTTGGCGCGCATGACGTGCCCGAAGAGCGTCACCGGCGGCGACACCAACAGCTGCGTGGGCAAGGGTCCGCAACCCCGCTGCCCCATGGTGAACATCCAGGCCGCGACGTCCGATATCGGGCCGTCCCCCAGCTGCGCGAATCCGGGCCAGGGCCCCGCGTGCACGAATGATCAGCTCTGCCAGAACCAGGGCTGGGTGCGCTGCGCGCGCTCCGGGTGCTGCACCACCGTGCCCAAGCGCTGAAGGCCCGGGCCCGGAGTCAGGCCACGGCCTGGAGGCCCGTGTCGCGCGGCACCTTCGCGGCGGCGGCGCGCACCACCTCCGGGCTCGCGCCGTCCTTGTGGGCGTTCTCGCTCAGGTGCCGGCGCCAGGCGCGCGCGCCGGGCAGTCCCTGGAAGAGGCCCAGCATGTGCCGGGTGATGGCGCCCAGCGGCGCCCCCTGGCTCATCTGCGCTTCGATGTACGGCAGCATCGCGTCCACCACCTGGTGCCGCGTGAGGGGCGCCTGCGTGCCGCCGAAGAAGCGCCGGTCCGCGTCCGCCAGGAGGTACGGGGATTCGTAGGGCGCGCGGCCCATCATCACGCCGTCCACGCGGCCCAGGTGCTCCGCCGCCGCGTCCAGCGTCTTGATGCCGCCGTTGAGGCTGATGTCCAGGTGCGGGTACTCGGCCTTGAGCCGGTGCACCAGGTCGTAGCGCAGGGGCGGCACGTCCCGGTTCTCCTTGGGAGACAGGCCCTGCAGCCACGCCTTGCGCGCGTGCACGATGAAGCGCGTGCAGCCCGCTGCGGAGACGCGCCGCACGAAGTCCTCCAGCGTGGGCCACTCCTCCATGTCGTCGATGGCGATGCGCGACTTCACCGTCACGGGGATGCGCACCGCTTCGCGCATGGCGGCGACACCGCGCGCGACGAGGTCCGGCTCCGCCATCAGGCACGCGCCGAAGCGGCCGGACTGCACGCGGTCGCTGGGGCAGCCCACGTTGAGGTTGATTTCGTCATAGCCCCACTCCTCGCCGATGCGCGCGGAGGCGGCCAGGTCCGCGGGCTCCGAGCCGCCCAGCTGGAGGGCCACGGGGTGCTCGGCGGGCGTGAAGTCCAGCAGGCGGTCGCGCTTGCCGTGCAGCACCGCGCCCGTGGTCACCATCTCCGTGTAGAGCAGCGTGTGACGGGAGATGAGCCGGAAGAAGTACCGGCAGTGCCGGTCCGTCCAGTCCATCATCGGCGCGACACACAGCGGCATGGGGTAGGCCAGGGCAGTCATCGCCCTACCCATACCCGGACTCCCGCCGTCCGCCCAGGGTCTCCCGAGGCTCCCTCTGGAGGCAGGCTGGCGGGCGGGCTCAAGCGGGAGGGCCGAGCACCACGCCCTGCTCCACGAGCCACGCGTCCACCAGCCGCTGGCCGGCGTCCGTCAGCGTGAAGCCCAGCCCGGCCCACTGCTGGCCGTTGAGCATCACCACCTGCCCCAGCGCGCGGGCGAAGGCCACCTCCGGCGCCGCGTGCTTGAGCAGCGCGCCCGCGTAGTGGTGCAGGAACAGGTCGAAGTTCTTCGCGAAGTCCGGGTGCCCGGGGAGCGAGTCGCTGCGCGTGTCCGCCGTCACGTCATACGTCTGGATGACCGCGCCGAAGCCCAGCACGTCCACCAGGAACGCCTGCATCCGGTCCTTCCCCCGCACCCGGCCGGGCAGCCACCGCTCCGGCCCCGCTGGCGTCTGGAACGTCCACAGGCCGCGTTGACGCGTGGCGGCGAACGGCAGCCCCCCACCCTTCCGCTCCACCTGGGCCGCGCGACGGTGCACCCGCTGGGGCGAGCTCTCCGAACGCGCGGGGAAGTAGACGATGACCGCCGGTGCGGAGCGGGCGCAGTTCATGGGAGACACGACTCCAGAGGGGGAACACCTGCACCGGAATTATCCCGCGCCAGTGCCCGGGAGTTGCTTCCCGGACAACGCTTTTCAGGGGCCGCCCGGCATGGGCCCGGCGAGCGCCTCCACGGCCTCGGGGAGCGTGCCCCGTTCGAGCGCGGCGTGGAGGGTGACCATCTGGGCCGTGACGACCGCGCGCGACACCTTGGCGCCCGCGCCGTCGCGCACCAGCAGCTCCAGGGTGGCCTGGGCCAGCAGCAGCGGCAGCGTGGTGAAGGCGAGCACGTCCCGGGGCGCCCCCGCCAGGAACAGCGAGCGCACGTAGCGCGCCGCGGCGATCAGGTCCTGGCCCGCGAGCTGCTCCACGTCCTGGAGCCGCACGCCGTCCGGCAGCCACACGCGGCCCTCCTTCCGGTCCTGGCGCGCGTCCTTGAGGATGTTGACCAGCTGGAGCCCCTCACCGAACAGCGGCGCCAGTGAGCGCAGGTTCGGCGCGTAGGGCGCGAGGCGCGGCTCCAGGACGAACAGCTCCGTGAGCAGCTCGCCCACCAGTCCCGCGACGATGTAGCAATAGTCACGCAGGGACTGGAGCGATCCGAGCTTCAACAGCCCGCCCTCGGACGCGCCGGCCAGCACCTGCCCCATGCCCTGCACCGTCTTCAGCACGAAGTGGCGCAGGATGGCGCCGGCCTCCGGGCGCAGCGCGTCCAGGCTCGCCAGCAGCGTGGGCGTGCGCGCGAGCAGGTCCAGGTAGCCCGCGTTCTCGCTGGGACGGCGGGCCAGCCACTCGCGCGACAGCGCCCCGGCGTCCGCGCCCGGCTTCTCCTGGAGCAGGGCCTCGAAGGCGGCCAGCGCCTCCCGCCGCTCGTCGCGCGACCAGGGGGCGGCGTCCTCCAGCGTGTCGGCGACGCGCAGCAGCAGGTAGCCCAGGCCCACCTCGCGGCGCAGCGGCTCGTCGAGCAGCGGGATGGCGAGCGCGAACGTGCGGCTGGTCCGCACGAGGAAGTCCGCCAGCTCGTCATCCCGGAACGGAAGGGCCGTCGCGGTGGGGGCGTCACTCAAAGGAACCGTCCTCCGGGCACGGGCGCGCCTGCAGCCCGCGCCCTCACTGCCACAAGCCATCCACCGACACACGCGAGAACGTGCAGGCCCGGCGCGAGGGGCCCGCCACGGACACCGGATTCCCGGGCCCGAGCGCCGCCGGGCGCCCGCGCGCGGGAGGACCCCGGCGCGCGGGCTCCTGGCGTAAGGCCTCAGGGCGCCGGAGCGACCGTCGGCTTCGGGGCCGGCTGCGCGGGGGCGGCGGG
>NZ_RAWC01000200.1:0-16768 GCF_003611685.1 Corallococcus sp. CA049B
GTCATGAGGACTCCGGGGCCGGCGTGGGCCGGCCGGTTCGCCACCGGTGGCCCCGGAGCAGGCCGCCCCCCGCGCGCGGCCCCGCGACGAGCAGGGGCACCAGCGCGACGGTGACGGCGACGAGGACCCGGCCCCAGTCGCGAGCACCGGGCGGGTGCAGCCCCACGAGCGCGGCCAGCGCAGGCACCTGGATGAGCAGCACGGAGAGCCCCAGCGACAGGGCGCAGACCCACCGCGCGGTGCGGGTCCGCAGCCGGGTGAGCACGGCCGCGAAGGTGGAGCTCGCCAGCGTGAGCGAGGCCATCGCCACCGCCCGCGCGCGCTCGATGTCCTGCCCCTCCGATAGGCATCGCGCGAAGGCCCAGACGAGCCCGCACGCCATCAGCACGCCCACCGCCGTGAGCAGGGTCCACTCCCGCCAGGAGAAGAAGCGCGTGGCGGGCCTCGCGCGCAGCGGGGTGAGCCGCCCGGGCCGCGCGGCCGCCTGGAAGGCCAGCATCGCGGTGGGGTGGATGATGAGCTCCAGCCACACGATGTGGATGGGCAGGTACAGCAGCGGCTTGCCCCAGAGCGGCACCAGCGCCGCCGTGCCCACCAGCGGGATGTGGATGAGCAGCAGGTAGAGGAAGCAGCGCTGGAGGTTGGAGAAGAGCTGGCGGCCCTCCGCGATGGCGCGCACCAGCGTGCCGAAGTCGTCGTTGAGCAGCACGATGGAGGACGCCTCGCGGGCGCTGCGCGTCCCCCGCTCCCCCATGGCGATGCCCACGTCCGCGACCTGGAGCGCCGGCACGTCGTTCACCCCGTCCCCCGTGGCGGCCACCACCTCGCCCTGTCTCCGGAACGCCTTCACCAGCGCGTACTTCTGGGCGGGCAGCGCGCGCGCCACCACGTCCACGGGGGGCACCCGGCCGGTGTCGTCCAGCCGCGTCTCCAAGGCCTCTCCCGTGAGCACCACCGGGTGTTCGCCTCCCAGCCCCAGCCGCTTCGCGACCGCGAGC
This sequence comes from Corallococcus sp. CA049B, assembly GCF_003611685.1. NCBI lineage: Bacteria > Pseudomonadati > Myxococcota > Myxococcia > Myxococcales > Myxococcaceae > Corallococcus > Corallococcus sp. CA049B. The sequence continues at coordinate 999 of NZ_RAWC01000200.1, forward strand.
GCCGTCCGGGGGTGGTCGCCGGTCACCATCACCGTGCGCAGCCCCGCGTCGCGGCACTCCCGCACCGCCTCCTCCACGCCCGCGCGCACCGGGTCCTCGCACCCCACGAGCCCCACGAAGTCGAAGCCCCGGTCCGGCTCGCCGCCATGCCAGTGCGCCGCGTCCAGCGTCCGGCTCGCGCACGCGATGACCTTGTGGCCCTCGCGCGCGAGCGCGTCCACGCGAAGCGCCCACTCGCGCCGGGCATCCTCGGACAACGCGCACAGGTCCAGCACCCGCTCGGGCGCGCCCTTCACCGCGGCGAGCAGCGTCCCCGCGCCCTGCCGCACCACCGCCGTCTCGCGCTGACGCTCCTCGGTGAAGGGGAAGGTGGCCTCGCGGGTGGGAGCGGGCAGCTCCGGCAGGTCCCGTGCGCCCGCCTCCAGCAGCGCCACGTCCAGCGGATCCTTCCCCTCCTCGCGCGACGCCAGCACCGCGGTCCGCAGCAGCGCCTGGGGCGAGGTCCCGGGGGCTGGCAGCAGCCGGGCCACCCGCAGGAGCCCCTCCGTCAGCGTGCCCGTCTTGTCCGAGCACACGCAGCTCACGCGGCCGATGTTCTCCACGGAGATGGCCTGGCGCACCAGCGCCTGCCGCCGGGCCAGGCGGTACACCCCCGCGCCCAGGAAGAACGTGAGGGCCACCGGGAACTCCTCGGGCAGCGCCGCCACGCCGAGCGTCGCCGCGCTCAGGAGTGCGTCCAGCCACCCGAACCCCTGGCGCAGGCGGACGAGCGCCAGCACCACGCAGAGCGCCGCCGCCACGCCCACCAGCACCGCCACCAGGTGCGCCACCGCGTGCTGGAGCGGTGTCCGCGCCCGCCCCTCCTGACCCGCCGAGCGGATGATGCTCCCGTAGAGCGTCTCCTGACCGGTGAAGACGACGCGCATCCAGGCCGTCCCGGTGAGCAGCCGCGTGCCCGCGAGCCCCCAGTGCCCCGAGTCCACCGGGGGCTCCAAGCCGGGCGGGAGGCGCTCCAACGGCCGCTTGCGCACGGGCAGCGACTCGCCGGTGAGCGAGGACTCCTCGGCCTGCAGGCCCTGCCCCCGCACGACCAGCCCATCCGCGGGGAACGTGCCGCCCGCCTCCACGCGCACGAGGTCTCCGGGCACCACGTCCTCCGCCGGCACCTCCGCTTCATGGCCGTCGCGAGACACCGTGGCGCGCTCGGCCAGGCGTCCGCGCAGGCCCTCGGTGGAGGCCTGGGTCCGGTGGTGCAGGTAGACGTCCATGCCCATCAGCGGCACGAGGGCCAGCAGCATCACCCCGCCATTCACCTGCTCGCCCAGGGCGAAGTAGAGGGCGCTCGTGCCCACGAGGAACCAGAGCATCGGGTCGCTCGCGGCCTCGCGCACGCTCTGGAGCGCGGAGCGGGGAGGCCGGCCCCGCACGTCGTTGCGGCCGTAGCGCGCGCGGCGTGACAGCACCTCCTCCGCCCCCAGGCCGCGCACGTCTTCCCAGCCATGAGGCAGGCGATCGACCGGAACCAGGACTCGCATGACGCCCCCGGAAGAAGCTGGGGTCCTGCGTGGGCGTCGGCAACGCGTCCCTCCCCGGTGAGCCCATGGGCAGGGACCTGCCGTGCGCCGCGTCCGCCGCTTTCGCGTGGGGCCCGCGGCGTTTGCGTGGTGACTAGCTTGGTGCGGTGACTGCAAGGAGGGGCCATGACCATCGCCTGCGCGACCAATTTCTCGGATGACGCCCGGCGCGCCTGTGACATCGCGGCGCTGCTCGCACGGCGGATGAACGTCCCCCTGTGCCTCGTGCACGTCCTGGGCGGGACCATGGTGCGGACCTTCGGGGACGCCATCTGCGAAACCGCCCAGGCCACGCTGCGCGACGAGTGCAACCGGCTGCGGGCCACCGGCATCCAGGTGGACTCCGTGCTCCTCACGGGAGAGCCGGAGGAGGAGCTGCGGGACCTGGTGGCGAAGCGCGGCTTCCAGTGGGTGGTGGCCGGGGCGCCGCGCGCCGACACGCCCTTCCGGGGGCTGGGGGGCACGGTCGACCGGATGGCCCAGTTGCTGGAGGTCCCCTTCCTGGTGGTCCGCGAGGGTTCGGGCCTGGAGGCCTGGGCGCGCGGTGAGCGCCCCCTGCGGGTCATGCTGGGCGTGGACCGCTCCAGGCCCTTCGAGGTCGCCCGGGAATGGGTGAAGCGGCTCGCGCAGGCCGGGCCCGTGGAGGTGGTGGGGGGCCGCATCGTCTGGGTGGGCAGCGAGGCGGAGCGGCTGGGGCTGGCGCATCCGCACAGCTACAAGGACATGTCCCCGGAGCTGCGGGAGGCGCTGGAGCGCGAGTCCGACTCGCTGCTGGAGCCCCTGCGCGCCGAGGGCCTGCCGGTGCGCTCCCGGCTGGAGCCGGGGTTGGGCCGCATCGCGGATCACCTCATCGCCCTGGCCTCGGAGGAACAGGTGGACCTGCTGGTGGTGGGCACGCACCAGCGCAGGGCGATCGCGAAGCTGTGGAGCGTGTCCCAGTCCGCGCGGAGGCTGGCGCCCATGTCGGTGGTCAGCGTGCCGGTGCGCGCGGCGGAGCAGGGGCTGGAGCAGGAGCCGCCCCGGGTGCGCTCGGTGCTCGCGACCACGGACTTCGGCGAGGCCGGCGACCGGGCCATCGCCTACGCCTTCGCCATCACGCCGCCGGGCGGCACGGTGCACCTGCTGCACGTGGAGCCCGCGCAGGCGACGCCCGAGGAGCTCCAGGCGGCGCGGCATCAGCTGGAGCTGCGCGTGCCGGCCCCGGAGCACGACGGCAGCCACAAGGTCGAGCTGTCGGTGCTGAAGGGCGATGACATCGCCGGGGTCATCACCCAGGCGGCGGAACGCCACTGCGTGGACCTGGTGTGCATGGGCACGCACGGCCGCACGGGCGTGAGCCGGATGGTGCTCGGCTCGGTGGCGCAGCAGGTGATGGCCCGCAGCGACCGCCCCGCGGTGACGGTGCGCATGCCGCGCGCCTGAAGACAGACGAGGTGAGCCATGAAGGCAACCGTGTTCCAAGGTCCCCAGAAGCTGGGCGTGGAGGAGGTGGAGCGGCCCAAGGCAGGCGTGGGCGAGGCCATCATCCGGGTGACGCTCACCACCATCTGCGGCACCGACGTGCACATCCTGCGCGGCGAGTACCCGGTGAAGCCCGGCCTCACCGTGGGCCATGAGATGGTGGGCGTCATCGACGAGCTGGGGCCGGGCGTGACGGGCTACCAGGTGGGGCAGCGCGTGCTGGTGGGCGCCATCACGCCGTGCGGCCAGTGCCGGGGCTGCCTGTCCGGGCACGGGTCCCAGTGCGGCCACGGCGAGGGCCTGGAGGCCCTGGGCGGCTGGCGGCTGGGCAACACGATGAACGGCGTGCAGGCGGAGTACGTGCGCGTGCCCTTCGCGCAGGCGAACCTGGCGCCCATTCCGGACGAACTGAAGGACGAACAGGTGCTGCTGCTGGCGGACATCGCGTCCACGGGCTTCAGCGGCGCGGAGTCCGGCGGCGTGAGGATTGGGGACGCGGTGGTGGTGTTCGCGCAGGGGCCCATCGGGCTGTGCGCCACCGTGGGGGCCCGGCTCATGGGCGCTTCGCTGGTGATTGGCGTGGACGGGGACGAGGCGCGGCTGGCCATGGCGCGCAAGCTGGGCGCGGACGTGGCGCTCGACTTCCGGAACCAGGACGTGGTGGCGGAGGTGAAGCGGCTCACCGGCGGCGGCGCGGACGTGGCCATCGAGGCGCTGGGCACGCAGCAGACCTTCGAGAGCGCGCTGCGCACGCTCAACCCGGGCGGCACGCTGTCCAGCCTGGGCGTCTACTCCGGGAAGCTCCAGATGCCCTACGACGCCTTCGCGGCGGGGCTGGGGGACCACCGCATCGTCACCACGCTCTGCCCGGGCGGCAAGGAGCGCATGCGGCGCCTGATGGAGGTGGTGCGTGCGAAGCGCGTGGACTTGACGCCGCTCTTCACGCACCGCTTCCAGCTCAAGGACATCCGCGAAGCGTATGAGCTGTTCAGCCAGCGCAAGGACGGCGTGCTCAAGGTCGCCATCCGGCCTTGAACGGGTAGGCCGAGAACCGGATGCCCCTCTCCATGTTCTCCAGGACGATCTGGCCCAGAGAGACGTTGGGATTTCGAACACTGCACGGCCAAGCCAGACGGACCCGCGCGCGCAATCACAGCCATACCCGGCCGGCGCGTGCATCCTGCGCATCATGAGCGACACCCCTGACATCAAGACCGCTGACCTCTGTGACGCCCACTCGGCAACTCCGCACTTCCAGGTCGCCGAGCCGGGGTTCCTGGACTACGGCGGGCGCCGGAGCTTCTCCGGACCCATCAGCACCGTGCGCGCGCCGGAGGACAACTCCCTGGTGCGCAAGGCATTGGAGGAACCCGGCCAGGGCCGCGTGCTGGTGGTGGATGGCGGAGGCAGCCGCCGCTGCGCGCTGGTCGGCGACGTGCTCGCGGCCCTGGGCCAGAAGAACGGCTGGGCGGGCGTGGTGGTCAACGGCTGCATCCGCGACGCGGAGGAGGTGGGCCGCACCAACATCGGTGTGAAGGCGCTGGGCACCCACCCCCTCAAGAGCGGCAAGCGCAACGAGGGCCAGCGCGACGTGGAGGTGCGCTTCGCGGGCGTCACCTTCGTCCCTGGCCACCACCTCTACGCGGACGCGGACGGCATCGTCACTTCAGAGAAGGCGCTGCGCTGAGCTTCGCCTTCCCCACGCCGGGCCACACGGAGCGCGGCGGGCGCCCCGGCGGCACCGCCCGTCACTGGAAGTAGCCGTCCGAGAGCGTGCGCAGGAAGGCGACGATGGCCTGCTCCTCCTGGGGTGACAGGCCCAGGTTGCCCATCGCCTGCGTGTTGATGTTCAGCCCCACCTCCGGCATGGGCCAGCAGTCCACGCCAGGCATCCCAGACGCGCTCCCCGTGCAGACCGGCAGCACGTCGCGCGTGTTGTAGAAGTGGACGATGGACTCGAGGCTCTTGAAGTAGCCGTTGTGGCCATAGGCCTTGGTGAAGCCAGGGAAGGGGCGCTTGTCCACGTTGCGCAGGGTGGGGACCTTGACCTTGCCCAGGTTGGCACGCGCGGAGGGCGCGTAATCCTGGCGCGTCTGGAGGAAGCCCCCCAGGCCCGTGTCGATCCAGAAGGGCCCGTCCGGGTTGAACTGGAGCTGCCAGTACCAGGGATTGAGCAGGTTGCGCGGCACGCCCAGGTTCTCGAAGGTGTAGTCGGTGAAGAGCGGCGGCTCGCCGCCCGGGCCTCGCTGGCTCGTGTGGCAGTTGTCGCAGCGGGCCTTGCCCTCGAAGAGCCTCAGGCCCCACTGCTCCTGGGAAGAGAGCCGCGCGCGGCCCGCGAGATAGGCGTCGTACTTCGAGGAGAAGGCGTTCACCTCGCGAGAGCCCTCGTACGCGGCGATGGACCTCGCGATGTTGTCATACGCGCGCGGCACGTCGCCGCAGATGCGGGCGCCCCAGACGGCCCGGAAGAGGTCGCCGTACGGGCCGCCACAGACCTTGATCACCACCGCGGCCTCGCTGGGGTTGTTCTGCTCCACCGGGTTGAGGAAGGGGCCCTGCGCCTGATCCGCGGCGGGGTTGCCCAGCTCCTCGCCGGTGGCGCGGCCATCCCAGAAGTTGCCGCCCACGAAGTCGGCCTGCCCGGGCGTCAGCCGGTGGAGGATGGGAGCCTGCGTGGCATAGGCGGATGAGGGCGGCTTGCGATTGCCGAAGCGCCCCCTCACGGCGCCTTCATAGACAGAGCCGGTGAGGTTGATGAGCAGGCTGGGGCCCGTCCAGCCCACCTCGGGGCCATGACAGACGGCACAGGCCTGGCCCATGGGCTCGGAGAGCCGGCGGTCGAAGAACAGCAGCTTGCCCAGCCGCTCCACGGGCTTCAGCCCGCCGGGCGCCGACGTGGCCTCCTCGCGCAACGTGGCCTCGAAGATGGCCGAGGCCTGGAGGGATTCGGTGGTCTCCGGCGACTTCGCATCAACTGGAGTGTCCTCGCTCGCGGGAGGCGTCAATGACAACGTCCCCGGGGCTGGAGCGACTTCGCAGGCCAGCGGCCCTCCCAGCGCCAGCAGCAGGAACAGCTTCCAGCATGACCGTGACACATGCATTTCCAGCACCTCGGAGCGGGAGTGGTGGCCAGGGTGCCGTCGCCACCGGCCCCCGGCCATGGGCCGGAAGCGCGGACGGCTGTCGGATTCCATGGATGGGATTGCCCTTTGGAATTGGAAGGGCATCCACTGCGCCCCCTACTGACGCCAGGAACTGTTTCGATTGGGATTTTCCGATTCGTCGGATGCGCCCCGGGATATCGACATGGCACGGAGGTCCTACTAGGAAGGAACACCGACCATGAGCCCCACGAACGACCCGAAGAACCCGGGTTCAACCCCGGGCACCGAAGACGACGCCGCAGTGACGGACGCATTCACGGTCGTGCGCGCGGGGGACGCCAGCAAGCTGCGCGAGCTGCTCGACGCCGGGCTCCCCGTGGGGGCCCGCAACGAGCGGGGTGACTCCCTGCTGATGCTGGCCAGCTATTACGGCCACGTGGAGGCCACGAGCCTGCTGCTGGAGCGCGGGGCGGACCCCGAGCAGCCCAACGCTGCCGGCCAGACGCCCCTGGCCGGCGCGGCCTTCAAGGGCAACGAGGCCATCGCCACGGTGCTCCTGGACGCGGGCGCGGACGTGGACGGCGCGGGGCCGGACGGCCGCACGCCGCTGATGTTCGCGGCCATGTTCGACAAGCTGGAGATGATGGAGCTGCTCATCCAGCGCGGCGCGGACCACCGGGTCCGGGATGCGGACAAGCGCACCGCGCTGGACTACGCGCGCTCCATGGGCGCGCAGCGCGCGGCCGAGCGGCTGGACCCGAAGCCCTGAGCCTCACGCGTTCGTGTGCCCCCAGGCGTCCTCGGACGGCCTATCCCCGCCCCGGGCGGTCCCCTCCTCCACCAGCGAGGTGACGGCCTCCACGATGTGCCCCGCGTCGATGCCCGCGGCGTTCAGCAGCTCCGCGGGCTTGCCGGAGCCGGGCATCTTCGTCACCGCGAGCCGCACCACGGTGGGCAGCTGCTCGCGCACCCCGGTGAAGGCCTCCAGCACCGCGTCCGCCAGGCCCCCTTCCGCCCAGTGGTCCTCCACCACGATGAGCCGCCCCAGCGTCTCGCGCGCGGCCTTGCGCAGCGTCTTCGCGTCCACCGGCTTCACTGAGTACAGGTCGATGACGCGCACCGCGACGCCGTCCTTCTTCAGCGCTTCGTAGGCCTTGAGCGCTTCGTGCAGCGTGATGCCGGCGGCCACCACCGTCGCCACGTCCTCATCGGACTGGCGCACCACCTTGCTGCCACCAATGGGGAAGTCCTCCGTCGCCGGGTAGAGCACCGGCGTCTTCTCGCGGGTGCTGCGCAGGTAGGTGATGCCCTGGCGCTCCACCAGCTGCGCCAGCAGCTTCGCGGTCTGGTTCGCGTCGCTCGGGTAGACCACCGTGCTGCCGCCCACCGCGCGCATCATCGCCAGGTCCTCCAGCGCCATCTGCGACGGGCCGTCCTCGCCAATGGACACGCCCGCGTGGCTGCCGCACAGGTGCACCGTGGCGTTGGAGATGGCCGCCATGCGCACCTGATCAAACGCGCGCGACAGGAAGGCCGCGAAGGTGCTGACGAAGGCCTTCTTGCCCAGCACCGCCAGGCCCACCGCGCTGGACACCATGTTCTGCTCCGCGATGAACATCTCGAAGTAGCGCTTCGGGTGCGCCTTCTGGAACTCGTTCGAGTACGTGGAGTTGGACACCTCCGCGTCCAGCGCCACCACGTCCGGCCGGGCGTTGCCCAGCGCCAGGAGCGCATCGCCATACGCCTTGCGCGTGGCCTCCTTCTGGCCGACTTCATACGTGGGCAACTGCAACGGTGAGGCCTTGTCCTGGACGGTGGCCTTCAGCGCCTCCGGCTTCTTCACCTGGACGCGGACGTCGCGCTCCCCGCCCAGCTCGCGGATGGCGTCCTTCGCCTTGTCCTCCGGCAGCGGCTTGCCGTGCCAGCCATCGTGGTTGGCGATGAGCGAGGAGCCGCGCCCCTTCTCCGTCTTGCAGATGAGGCAGGTGGGCTGGCCCTTCTTCGCCTGCGCTTCGGCGAAGGCCCGGTCGATGGCGTCCAGGTCATGGCCATCCAGCGTGACGGCGTTCCACCCGAAGGCGCGGACGCGGGCCGCGTAGGCCTCCAGGTTCCAGCCCAGCTCCGTCTCGCGGCTCTGCCCCAGCCGGTTCACGTCGATGATGGCGCACAGGTTGTCCAGCCCGTAGTGGCCGGCCTTGTCGAACGCCTCCCACACGGAGCCCTCCGCCGTCTCGCTGTCACCCATGAGCACGTAGGTGCGGAAGGGCAGTCCATCCATCCTCGCGCCCAGCGCCATGCCCACGCCCACGGCCAGGCCCTGCCCGAGCGAGCCGGTGGCCACGTCCACGAGCGGCAGCACGTGCGGGTTCGGGTGCCCCTCCAGCCGGCTGCCGAACTTGCGCAGCGAGAGCAATTCCCGGTCGTCGATGGCGCCCGCCGCCTTGAAGGCGGAGTAGAGGACCGGGCAGGCGTGGCCCTTGGAGAGCACGAAGCGGTCGTTGTTGGGGGCCTTCGGCTGCTGGAAGTCGAAGCGCAGGTACTTCTGGAACAGCACGGCCATGATGTCCGCCGCGGACATGGACGAACTGGGGTGGCCCGAGCCCGCCGCCGTGGTGCAGCGGATGCTGTCGATGCGCAGCTGCGCCGCGAGGTCCGCCAAGGTGTCCGCCATCGTTTCGCTCCCGGGTTGGGGTCAGCCGGTACTGTGTTGACTGCCCTGGCTTCCGAGAAGCGTTGCCCCCCGCTGGCCCTGTTCGCAGGCAGAATCCGCGAGTGCCTGCCCGCCCGGCCGGACCTGGGGGACGGGGCATGCGCAAATTGAGAGAACGCCATCCGGGAGCCATACGCCCCCGCCGGGAGAATCCATGAATCCGCTGCGACAGCTCGCCGAGTTCGGCCAATCCGTCTGGGTGGACAACCTCCAGCGCAGCTACATCACGAAGGGCACGCTGAAGAAGTTCATCGAGGAGGACGGGCTCAAGGGGCTCACCTCCAACCCGACCATCTTCCAGAAGGCCGTGTCGGGCAGCGACGACTACCAGGACCTCTTCGACGCGGCGAAGGGCCAGGGCCGCGACGGCAACGACCTCTACGAGCAGCTCGCCGTGCGCGACGTGCAGGGCGCCGCGGACCTCCTCAAGTCCGTGTACGACGCGACGAAGGGCCAGGACGGCTACGCGTCGCTGGAGGTGTCCCCCCGGCTGGCGCTGGACACGCACGGCACGCTGGAGGAGGCGCGGCGGCTGTGGAAGACGCTGGCCCGGCCCAACGTGATGATCAAGGTCCCGGGCACCCTGCCGGGCCTGCCGGCCTTCGAGCAGCTCACCGCCGAGGGCATCAACGTCAACGTGACGCTGCTCTTCAGCCGGGAGCGCTACAAGGAGATCGCCGAGGCCTACGTCTCCGGCCTGGAGAAGCTCGCCGCGTCCGGCGGGGACGTGAGCCGCGTCGCAAGCGTGGCGTCGTTCTTCATCAGCCGCATCGACGCCATCGTGGACAAGGAGATTGAGAAGAAGCTGAAGGCGGGCGCCCCGGCGGAACAGCAGAAGGCGCTGGAGGGGCTGAGCGGCAAGGTGGCCATCGCCAACGCGAAGCTCGCCTACCGCACCTTCAAGGAGGTCTTCGGCGGCGCGCGTTGGAAGGCGCTCGCGGCGAAGGGCGCCAGGGTGCAGCGCGTGCTCTGGGCGAGCACCAGCACCAAGAGCCCGAAGCTGCGCGACGTGCTCTACGTGGAGGAGCTCATCGGCCGCGACACGGTGAACACCATGCCGCCCGCCACCATCGACGCGTTCCGGGACCACGGCAAGGTGCGCCCCAGCCTGGAGGAGGACCTGCCGGCGGCGGAGGCGACGATGCGCCAGCTGGAGGCGGCCGGCATCTCCATGAAGACGGTGACGGACGAGCTGGCCACCGACGGCATCCGCCTGTTCACGGAGTCCTTCGATCAGCTCCTCTCCGCGGTGGGAGAGAAGCTGAAGAAGACCTAGCGCGGAAGGCCGGCCCCGCCTACCGGTAGGTGTCCAGGTAGGCGCGGTGGCTGCTGGAGAACTCGAAGTTCGTGAAGGCGTCCCAGTTGATGGACCAGGTCATCAGCCCCTTGAAGCCCGGGTACCCGCCGGCCTGGCGCAGCACGTAGGTGCCGCCGAAGGACTGGCCCTTCATCAGGTAGTCCAGCGCCTTCTGCACGTTGGCGGGCGTCGTGTAGCCGCCGCCCGCGGCCTGCGGCGAGGACGGCAGGCCGATGACCACCTGCTCCGGCCGCAGCGCGGGGAAGACGGCGCTCGCGTTGCCGCCCACGGGGAAGCCCTGGAGCAGCATCTCCGCCATGGCCACGTGGAAGTCCGGCGTGCTCTGCGCGTACGCGCGGCCGTCCAGGCCCATCACCGTGCCGGTGTTGTAGTGCTGCACGTGCAGGTACGTCAGCCGGTCGCGCAGCGCGTGGATGACGGGGAGGTAGGCGCCCCACGGGCCGCCATAGGCCGCGTAGCCGCCCTGCACGTAGGCGGTCTCCGGCGCCATGGTGAGCAGGAGGCCCGCGCCGTTGTCATTGAGCAGCTGGCGCGTGCCGGCGATGAGGTGCTGGATGCGCGGCGTGGTGGGGTTGCGGAAGTCGGTGTCCCCGCCGTTGAGCGACAGCGACGCGCCCTCCAGGTCCAGGTCCAGGCCGTCAAAGCCATACGTGTTGATGAGCCCCTGCATGCTGGTGACGAAGGCCTGCCGCGCCGCCGCGTCGTCCAGGTGGATGGTGCCGTTGGCGCCGCCCAGGGAGATGAGCACCTTGCGGCCCTGCGCCTGGAGCGTGGCGATGTCCGCTTTGAACTCGGCCACGGTGGCGTTGTACGGGGTGAAGCCCATGGTGCCCGACGGCGCGCCCGGCACCGGCTCCGCGAAGGCCACCTGGATGACGTTGAACCGGGAGGACACGTCGCGCAGCCGGATGTTGGTGGAGCCGTTGTCGAAGTTGTGCCAGTAGCCGACCAGCACCTTGCTGCCCGCGGGCGCGGTGTTGCCCGTCGTCACGGCGACGCTGTTGCTCACGGTGGAGCGGTTGCCGGCCGCGTCGCGCGCCTTCGCCGTGAACGTATAGGTCGTGTTGGCGGCGAGCCCCGTCACGGTGGCGCTCGTGGAGGTGCTGGTGGCCGCCGCGCTGGTTCCGCCGTTGACGAAGATTTCGTAGCCGGTGACGCCCACGTTGTCGGTGGACGCGTTGAACGCCAGGGACACGCTGGAGTCCGTCACGCCGGTGGAGCGCAGGGAGCCCGGCGCGGTGGGGGCCTGCGTGTCGGCGGGAGGATTGCCGGTCCGCTCCAGCCACAAGGCGAGCACGTTGGGCGGCTCCCAGCCCACCAGGGACGTGTGCGACTGCCGGCAGTCGTAGCCCTTCCCTCCATAGGACGCGATGTCGCCCACGGCGTACGCGACGCCTGGGGCCCAGGCGCCCCGGTCCGCGGCCAGGGCCAGGGTGGGCAGAAGCAGCAGGAGCACGGCGAGGGCCGCGCGGGACGACGAACGAGGGGGATGCATTGGGGGAAAAGCCTCCCGGAAAGGGGTCCGGGACACAGGGAGGGCGGACCCGGGGGAAGCGGGTCAAAGCCCCTGAAAGATTTCCCGAGCGGTCCTGGAAGGTTGGTCAGCGAACGGAGGAGCTCGCCCCTGGGCTCAAGCTGTCCAGCCCTTTTCCCCAGGACCTAGAATCCGCTCCCATGAAGTTTCTAGGTGAGTTGGACGAGGCCTCTCTCGCGCGGACCCAGCGATGCAACCGCCGCCTCGCGGATCCAAACCGTCTGCAGGCCATCCGGGACACCGGGCTGATGGACACGCCCCAGGAGGAGTCCTTTGACCGCCTCGCGCGACTGGCGGCGCAGCTGCTCAACGTCCCGCTGACCATCATGTCGCTGGTGGACTCGAACCGGCAGTTCTTCAAGGCGGACTTCGGCCTGCCCTCGCCCTTCCGGGAGACGCGGACGCTGCCCATCGACGCGTCGCTGTGCCGCTACACGCTGGAGGGGGAGCCCATCATCTCCTCGAACGCGCCCGCGGATCCGTTCCTGAAGTTCCATCCGTCCACCGGGCCCTGGGGCATCGTCGCCCTCATCGTGCTGCCGTTGATCAACCCGGACGGACACGTGCTGGGGACCTTCTGCTGCATCCAGCCCACGGTGCGCGAGTGGACCGCGCAGGATCACCTCATCATGAAGGAGATGACGGCCTCCATCATGACGGAGATCAACCTCCGCGATCAGCTCCGGAAGCTGAAGGCCGAGCAGCGGATGCGGGACACATTCGTCGCCGCGCTCACGCACGACCTGCGCACGCCCCTGACGGCGTCGAAGCTGAGCGTGCAGCTGCTGGGCAAGCGCCACGCGGACCTGCCGAGCGTCCAGACCTCCGTGGCCCGGGTGTCGGCGAGCCTGGATCGCGCGGAGCGGATGATCCAGAACCTGCTGGACGCCAGCCGCATCCAGGCCGGCAAGCTGGTGGCGCTGGAGGTGCGGGAGTGCGACCTCCACGCGGTCGCGGCCCAGACGCTGGACGAGCTGGCGGCGCTCTACCCGGGGCGCTTCGAGCTGAAGGCGGACGGCGAATTCACGCTGCGGGCGGATCCGCTCGGGCTGCGCCGCATCGTGGAGAACCTGGCCTCCAACGCGGCGAAGTACGGCGCGCCGGGCACCCCGATTGAAGTCCGGCTGGAGCGGCATGAAGGCCAGGTGAGGCTCCAGGTGCGCAACCAGGGCACGCCCATCGCCGCGGAGGATCAGCAGACCATCTTCGAGCCGTTCCACCGCACGCAGTCCGCGACGGAGAGCGCGGAGAAGGGCTGGGGACTGGGGCTGCCCCTGGTGCGGGGCCTGGCCGAAGCGCACGGAGGCAAGGCCACCGTGACGAGCAGCGCCGAGGAGGGGACCTGCTTCACCATCACCCTGCCGCTGGACGCGAGCGCGAGGCAGAGGCTTTCCGCGTAAAGGGATGGGGAGCGCGCCTCGCGCTATCCTGTTCCCATGGCCACTCCTCCTCATTACGCATCCCTCTCCGCACTGGAGTTGGCCCTCCTTGAGGAGAAGGGGGATTCGGCCGGGGCCGCGCACGAGGCGCTGCGAAAGCGGGACCGTGAGGAGGTGTTCGAGGCCGCCGTGCAGTTGCTGCGCTCCCCTTCTTCGCGGGAGCGTGCACGGGGCGCGGAGCTGCTCATCCAGGCGGCCGGGCACGACGCGAAGGAGCACCGTGAACGCAGGGCACGGTGCGCGGAGCTCCTCCTGGCCGCGCTGCCCACGGAGCAGGACGCCACCGTCCTCCAAGAGATGGGCCGTACCCTGGGATACCTCGAGGACGCCCGGGCGGTGCCCGCGCTGCGGCCCTTGAAGGACCACCCAGATGCCCGGGTCCGGCAGGGAGTCGTCCGGGGCCTGATGCCGCACCCCGGTGACGCCATGGCCCTCCAGACCTTGATGGAGCTCTCCAGGGATGGAGACACGTCCGTGCGCAAAGAGGTGCTGTCCGGACTGGCCCTCAAGGGCGAGGACGAGGTCGACAGCCCGGAGCTGCGGGACGCGTTCTTCGACCGGGTCTCCGATGAGGACCGCGGCATCCGGGCGGACGCGCTGGTCGGGCTGGCCAGGCGGAAGGACCCGCGCGCGCTGGAGCCGCTCCGCCGTGAGCTGGCGGGACATCCCGTCGAGATCGCGGCCATCGAGGCGGCCCGGTACCTGGAAGACGCTTCGCTCGTGTCGCTGCTCCTGGTGGCCCGGGGGGCGGACCGCCCCATGGACGAAGCCTTCGAGGACGCCATCAACTTCGCCATCGACTGCCTGCTGAGGTCTGGCGCCATGAAAGACCACTCCATCCAGGAGTTGATTGCCCTCGCGTTGCAGGGTGACGAGGAGGATGAAACAGCCTGGGAGGCCATCCGCGAGTTGCACTTCCGGGGCGGCGACGAGGTGTTCGAGGCCGCCGTCAGGTTGCTGCACGCCGCGTCTTCACGCGAGCGTGGACGCGGCACGGACATCCTCGCGCAACTGGGCGGGCTGAGACGCAGCGACGCACTCATCACGAAGTGCGCGGATGAAGTCCTGGCCGCGCTGGCCACGGAGCAGGATGCCGCCGTCCTGAACTCCATGGGTGTGGCCCTGGGGCACCTCCGGGATGCCCGGGCGGTTCCCGCCCTTCAGCCCCTGAAGGACCACCCGGACGAGGACGTCCGGATGGGTGTGGTCATGGGGATGATGCCCCATCGGGATCCGGTCGCCATCCAGACCTTGATTGAGCTGTCCCGGGACAGCGACGAGGACGTCCGCAACTGGGCCACCTTCAGCCTGGGCAGCCAGGCAGAGGAAGTGGACACGCCCGAGCTCCGGGACGCGTTGTTCGACCGGCTCACGGAGTCCGACATGGAGCTTCGCGGAGAGGCCCTGGTCGGCCTGGCGCTGCGCAAGGACCCGCGTGTCCTGGAGCCGCTGCGCCGCGAGCTGGAGAGCAGCGAGGTCGTCGTCCTGGCCGTCGAAGCCGCGGAGAAGTTGGAGGACACCTCGCTGCTGCCGCTGCTCCATCGTCTTCGGGACCCACCTGGCAAGTCCGACAGCTACTTCCGCAGCGTCCTCGCCGACGCCATCGCCCACCTGGAAGCGCTGGCGCGCTGATGTCCCTGTCCTGTGTCGTGGACAGGTCCTGACCTCTCCATAGGACAGGAAGCGTGCACGCGCCCCACGTGCGCCTTGCGGCGAGGCGGTGGGTGCACTAGCCATCGGGGACGAGGGCCGACGGCGCCGACCGCTCGGGTCCTCCGAGGATGACTCCATGGCCCAGCGCCGCCCGACCCGACCTTCCGCCTCCTCCGATTCGTCCAAGTCCCGCAGTGCCGCTGGCAAGGCCGCCACGAAGCCCGGGGGCCGTCCCTCCGGGGGCAAGGCCCCTGCCCCGGCGAAGAAGGCCGCGGTCGCGAAGCTGAAGCAGGCCGCGAAGGCGGTGAAGGGCGCGGCGGTGAAGGCCCCGGCGTCCAAGGCAAAGCCTGTCGCGAAGGCGGCCCAGGCTCCGAAGGCTCCCGCCTCGAAGGGCGCACAGGCGCCGAAGGCTTCCGCCGCGAAGTCGGGTGCTCAGGCATCGAAGGCGCCTGCCGCGAAGGCCGCGGCTCAGGCGCCGAAGGGCTCCGCTGTGAAGACGCGTGGTGCCCAGGCGCTGAAGGCTCCGGCTGCGAAGTCCGCACAGGCTCCGAAGACGCCTGTCACGAAGCCCGCCGCGCAGGCGTCAAAGACAGCCGCCGCGAAGTCCTCCTCGGCGGAGAAGAGCCCCAAGGCGTCCGCGGCGAAGGCCTCCGGACAAGCCGCGCAGAAGCCGGGCTCGACCGAGGAGGGCTCCAAGGCCGATGCATCGAAGGCCGCCGAAGCCGCCTCGGAGCCCGTATCGACCGAGGAGAGCCCGAAGGCTTCCGCGTCGACGCCCTCCGAACAGCCTCCCCAAGCTCCCGAGCCGACCGCCGCGGGTACGGAGACGGCCGAGCTGAAGACAGGCGCCAGTGAGGCCCCTTCCAAGCGCTCGGGAAAGGCGCCCAAGGGCTCTTCCGCGAAGAAGACCCCGGCAGAAGGAACTCCCGCCTCCACGCAGCAGGAGGCCCCTGCCGCGGCTCGCCCCGCCGAGGAGG
>NZ_RAWC01000201.1:0-16678 GCF_003611685.1 Corallococcus sp. CA049B
GCCCGTGCCGCCCCCGCGCCCCTCCCAGCCCGCCCTCCGCGTCCCGGAGGAGCTGCGCGAACTCGCGCCGGCCCCGAAGACGCCCGAGCCCAAGCCGAAGAAGGAGAAGCGCCGCCGTACCGGGTGAGGCGCGCGGCATCCCGTTTCCGGGAAAGACCCGGTAGGCTGCGGGTGCCATGCAGGCGTGCCCCTTCTGCCAGACGACGATGCGCAACACCTACGCCCGGGGGCTGGTGCGCGACGAGTGCGGCGCCTGCGGGGCCGCCTGGTTCGAGGAGGAGATGCTGGCGCGCGTCGTCGGCGGGCCCACGCTGACGGCCGTCTTCGAACAGGCGAAGGGCAAGCCCGGGCGGTGCAAGGGCTGTGAGGCCTCGCTCCAGTACGTCCCGGGCTGTCCGTCCTGCGGGCGTCAGGCGCCCACCTGCCCCACGTGCGGCAGCGCGCCCCTGCCCATGGTGGAGCTGCGGGACGTGGCGGTGGACGTCTGCACGAAGTGCCGGGGCGTGGCCCTGGACGGAGAGGAGCTGGCCCGGCTCCAGAAGGCCGCGGAGCCGGAAGCCCGCCCTGAGCCGCGGCCCATCGCCGCCGACTTCGAGCACGAGTACGACCCCAAGCGAAGCCTGAGCCTGTTGCCCAAGGTGCGCGTGGGTGACGAACCGGCCTGCGTGACGTGTGGCCGGCGGATGGACGTGCGCTACGGGTTCGTCTGGGAGGAGCGGCTGTACTGTGGAAGCTGCGCGCCGGAAGGCTCCGCGCCGTACACGGACGAGCTGACCAAGGCCCAGCCCAGCGAAACCTATGGCCGCCGGGCCCGGCACCTGAACAACAGCGCCGCCGAGTCCGCCGTCGTGTGGCTCTTGTCGAAGATCTTCAAGTAGCCGCGCGGCTGTAACAATTCTGGCTACAAATCAGCGGCTCGCACGACGCATTTGTCACGTTGAATATTTCACCCAGACTGTTGCACCCTGCGCGGGCCTCACACCACCAGGGGGAAGTTGGATGAAACTGACATGTCTCATCGTG
Organism: Corallococcus sp. CA049B; assembly: GCF_003611685.1. NCBI lineage: Bacteria > Pseudomonadati > Myxococcota > Myxococcia > Myxococcales > Myxococcaceae > Corallococcus > Corallococcus sp. CA049B. The sequence continues at coordinate 1,024 of NZ_RAWC01000201.1, forward strand.
GCCGCGCTTGTCTCAATCCCATTCCACGCGAACGCCAAGGAGGCCATCGAGATCAAGCTCTCGTCCAAGGCCACGAAGTTCCCGGCGGACGCGCCCGTGGACCTCGCGGTCACGTTCACGAACGTGTCGGGCAGCCCGGTTCGCGTCCTCGGCTACCACACGCCCATCGTCGAGGGCATCGAGGCGGACATCCTCACCGTGTCGCTGGGGGAGAAGCCCGTCGAGTACATCGGCCGGCTCTACAAGCGCGCGGCGCCCACGGACCGCGACTACCTGACGCTGAAGCCGGGTGAGAGCGTCACCGGCATCGCGTCGCTCTGGGACAACTACGACCTGGCCGTCTCCGGCACCTACTCCATCCAATACAAGACGGAGATCTTCAGCCCCCAGTCCGACCGCGAGCTCGCCGTGTCCAATGTCATCACCCTGGACATCGAGGGCCGGGAGCCGCGCCCCAATCCAGACGACCTGGAAGACGAAACCAAGATCGTCAACGGCAACAACGAGAAGTTCAAGGGCTGCAGCGACTCGGAGAAGAACGCCATCATCTCCGCGCGGCAGCACGCGTTGAACTACGCGGATGACTCGTATGACTACCTGGTCGCGGGGAACGTCACCACCCGCTACACCACGTGGTTCGGCGACTACGACAGCTCGCGGTACAGCACCGTCCGGGACAATTTCCGGAAGATCCGCGACGCCGTCGATAACGAGGACATCAAGTTCTACTGCAACTGCAACAAGAGCGCGTATGCCTATGTGATTCCCTGGGAGAACTACAAGATCCACCTCTGCAAGGCCTTCTGGCCCGCGCCGATGACGGGAGACGACTCCAAGGCGGGGACGCTGATCCACGAGATCAGCCACTTCTGGAGGAACGCCAGCACCCGCGACATCGAGTACGGCCACAGCGCGGCGCAGAGCCTCGCCACGTCGAAGCCGCACAAGGCCATCAAGAACGCGGACTCCCACGAGTACTTCGCCGAGGCCACGCCGTACAGCCCCTACAACCCCTGCGCGCCGACCGTCACGTCCCACACGGGCGCGCCCATCACCGCGAGCTGGGATGGGGCGAACTGCCACGTGATGAACATCCCCTCCGGGCTGACGGCGTTCGTCCACAACAACGCCTACTACGTCAACGCGGTCCCCGGCACGTCGTGCCCGGCGCCCTCCGGATGGGACACGGCGAACTGCTACATCCTCCCCTACCCCTCCTGGAGCACCAGCTACTTCATCTGGTCCGGGAACCTCTACCTGACGCCCGGCCCCGGCAACGCGTGCCCCGCGCCGTCGACGTTCGACGGGGCCAACTGCTACGTCATGCCGCTGCCGTGGGGTTCGACGCCCTTCAAGTGGTCGAACAACCTCTACATCACGCCGCCGCCCAACTGCCCCATCGGGGGCTATGACGGCGCGCACTGCCTGGTGGGCACGGCTCCCGCCAGCCGGACCGCCTCCATCTGGGGCTCGAGCTTCTATTACAATCACTGAGGGCCGCTGGACACCGTGTCATGACGGGTTGTCATTCCTGGCACCGCGGTCCCTGACACGAGGTCCCTGACCGGGCTTCAGGGCCAACAGCGCTCCCTCTAGGACAGCCGCTGGCCCCTGGCTTGCTCAAGGCCTCCCTGTTCCAAACAGGGAGGCCTTTCCGTGAACAGTGAGCTGCAACGGCCCATCCAGGGCCTGTTCGTCCTGCTTGTCTTTGCGTGTGCCCTGACGGCCGCGCTGCTCGTGAACCAGGTGACCAGCGCCTTCGTGATGCCAGGAGTCCGGGCCACCTGGGCCGAATCTCCGGCGCCATCGAACGTCCCTCCCGTGACGGCGCTGGATGGGACGCGCCTGGCACGGCTGACGGGGCTCTCGTCCGTCGCCAGCGTGGCGTTGCCTCCAGAGCCGCCGCCGGACCTGCGCCGGAGCACGTTGGGCATCCGGCTGCTGGGCACCCTGGTGGCGCAGGATCCCCGGTGGTCCATGGCCTCCATCCATGAGCTGCCGGCCGGCAGCGCCCACAGCCTGATGGTCAGTGACACCATCCAGGGGGCGCGGGTCTTCGCCATCGAACGGGAGCGCATCCTGCTGCTGGTGGACGGGCGGCTCGAATACGTCGACGGTTCTGGGAGCGTGGCGCCCGTCGCGGTGAACGTCCATCCGGGGGCTTCCCAACCGGGCCTGGGCCGCGGCATCCGGGAGACGGGGCCAGACACCTACGCCGTGCCGCGCGAGGACGTCACGGAAGCGCTCACGCACCTGCCCGAGCTGTCGATGCAGGCCCGCGTGGTCCCGGCCTTCAAGGACGGCCGCCCCGTGGGCTTCAAGCTGTTCTCCATCCGGCAGGAGTCGTTCTTCGCGCGGCTGGGGCTGAGCAATGGAGACGTGCTCCAGCGCATCAACGGCCTGGACCTGGACAGCCCGGACAAGGCGCTGGAGGCCTTCACCACGCTCCGGGACGCCCGGCGCATCGAGCTGCAAATCGAGCGCGGCGGAGCGCCGGTCCGGAAGGTCTTCGACATCCAGTAGGCCCCTTACGCCTGCGCCGCCGCCAGCTTCTCCTGCGCGGCCTCCCACCGGGCATAGAGGTCCTCCAGCTCCTCCTTGCCCGTGCGGTGCGCGTCCATCAGCGGCTTCGCCCGGGCGAAGTCGTTGTAGAGCACCGGGTCCGCCAGCTGCGTCTCGCGCTCCTTCTGTTCGGCCTCCACCTTCGCGATGCGCTCCTCCAGCTTCGCGATCTCCTTCTTGATGGGGCCCTCCACCACGGAGCGCCGCTGGCGGGCCTCCGCCTCCAGGCGCTTGCGGTCCTTCTCCGACACCGGGCCCGCACCCGCCGCGGCGCCCTTCCCGCTCGCCGCGCCCGTGTCCGCTCCCTCCGCCATCAGGCGCAGCTGCTCCTGGTGGTAGAGGTACTCGTCCAGGTTGCCCGCGTGCGACGTAAGCTTGCCGTCCGCCACCTCCCAGACGTGCGTGCACAGGTTGTTGATGAAGCTGCGGTTGTGGCTCACGAACAGCAGCGTGCCGCCGTACAGCTTCAGCGCTTCAATCAGCATCTCCGACGAGTCCAGGTCCAGGTGGTTCGTCGGCTCGTCCATCAGGAGGAAGTTGGACGGAATCAGCAGCAGCTTCGCCAGCGCCACGCGGGCGCGCTCGCCACCGCTCAGCACGCCGATGGGCTTGTCCACGTCGTCGCCGCTGAAGAGGAACGCGCCCAGCACGCCGCGCACGTAGCTCTCCGGCTTGTCCGCCGCCAGGGGCCGCACCTCTTCGATGATGGTGTTGTGGCGGTCCAGCTTGTCCGCGTGGTGCTGCGCGTAATAGCCCACCACCACGTTGTGCCCCAGCGTCACCTTGCCCGTGTCCGGCGCCAGCTCTCCCGCCACCATCTTCAGTAGCGTCGTCTTGCCCGCGCCGTTGGCGCCCACCACGGCGATGCGCTGGCCCCGCTCCAGCCGTGCGTTCAGCCCGTCGTAGACGGTGAGCGGGCCGTAGCGCTTGGTGATGTCCTCCATCAACACCACGTCCCGGCCTGAGCGCTCCACTTCCGGGAAGCGGAACTTCATCGTCTGGCGCTCTTCCAGGACCTGGACCTTCTCCAGCTTGGCCAGCATCTTCGCGCGGCTCTGCGCCTGCTTCGCCTTGGTGGCCTTCGCGCCAAACCGGTCGATGAAGCCCTGCAGCTCCGCGCGGCGCTGCTCCACCTTCTCCGCCCGCGCCTGCAGGAGCACCATCTCCTCGGCGCGCTGGCGCTTGTAGTCCTCGTAGTTGCCGGCGTACTCGCGCACGCCCTCCATCTCCAGCGACACCACCCGGTTTATCTGCCGGTTGAGGAAGTCGCGGTCGTGGGAGATGAGCACCATCGCCTTGTTGGAGCGGCGCAGGAACCCGTCGAACCACGCGAGCGTGGGCACGTCCAGGTGGTTCGTGGGCTCGTCCAGGAGCAGCAGGTCCGGGTCCTGGAGGAGCAGTCCCGCGAGCGCCGCGCGCATGCGCCAGCCGCCAGAGAGCGCCTGGGTGGGCTTGGACAGGTCCGCGTCCTTGAAGCCCAGGCCCTTGAGGATGCGCTCGGCGTGGTGGCGGCCGTAGCGGTTCTCGAAGTCGTCCAGCTCCGCGTGGAGGTCCGCCAGCGTCTGGGCCAGCTCCAGCTGCTCCTCCTCGTCCGTGCTGGCCGCGAGCGCCGCCTCCGTGTCCTTCAGGCGCGACTCCAGCGAGTCCCGGCCGGGCACGGTGCTCATCACCGCCTCCACGACGGTGCCCTCCGGCAGGCCGGCGATCTCCTGGGGCAGGTAGCCCGCCCGGGCCCGGCGGCTGTACTGGACGGTGCCCCCGTCCGGCTGGCTCGCCCCGGCGATGATCTTCATGAGGGACGACTTTCCCGTCCCGTTGGCCCCTACCAGACCCACCCGGTCCCTGGGACCGAGGGTGAAATTGTCCTCGTCGAAGAGGACCTTCTTTCCGTAGGCGAGGCTGATGTCCTGGGCGATGACGAGGCTCATGGCGGAGGGGGGAGATAACAGCCGGGAAGCCCTTCGGGAACGGTTCTGATGCCTGCCTGACTGCCCAGGGAGCACATCTCCCCGGTTGGGCGGAAGGCGGGGCTTGCCTATACTCCCGCCACCCATGGCCGCCCCCTGCCCCCACTGCGGAAGTACCGAAGGTCAAGATCACCTGTGCGCGGCGCAGAGCCTCCAGCTCCTGGGCCAGGTGCTGGACGGCCGCTACAAGATTGAGAGCGTCCTGGGCCAGGGCGGCATGGGCATGGTGTTCCGGGCCACGCAGACGTCCGTGCAGCGCCCGGTGGCGGTGAAGACGCTCAACCCGTCGCTCGCCGCGGCGCCCCAGTTCTTCGAGCGCTTCCGCCGCGAGGCGGAGATCGCCAGCCGCCTGCGCCACCCGAACGTCATCACCATCTTCGACTTCGGTCGGGCCGCGGACGGCACCTGCTACTACGTGATGGAGCTCCTCAAGGGGGAGAGCCTCAAGGAGCTGGTGAAGCGCGAAGGGCCCATGACGCTGCGCCGCGCGGTGAACCTGCTGGAGCAGGCCACGCTGGGGCTGGCGCACGCGCACGACGAGGGTTGCGTCCACCGCGACCTGAAGCCGCACAACATCATGGTCCAGGCGCTCGACGGGAAGGACTTCGTCAAGGTGCTGGACTTCGGCCTGGTGAAGGCGCTGGAGCAGGACGAGGAGGAGCAGCTCACCTCCACGGGCCAGGTGCTGGGCACCCCGCAGTACATGCCGCCCGAGCAGGCCGGCGGCGAGTCCGTGGACCAGCGCTCCGACCTCTACTCGATGGCGGGCGTACTCTACTTCTGCCTCACGGGCAGCTCGCCCTACGGCGCGAACACGGTGCGCAAGGCGCTGACGGCGTCGCTGACGCAGCCCGTGCCTCCGGTGAACAGCAAGCGCCAGGGCGCGCCGGTGCCGCCGGAGCTGGATGCCTTCTTCACCAAGGCGCTCGCGCCGGAGAAGGAGGACCGGTACCAGAACGCGCAGGAGTTCATCGACGCGCTGCTGGACGCGGTGGAGGGCCTGTCCCCGGAGGAGCTGGACGCGCACCCCACGGGCGGCACGCCCGGCGCCGAGCGGGGCACGGGCAGCCGCAGCCGCGCGGGTTCGGGGAGCCGTGCGGGTTCGGGCAGCCGGCTGGGTTCGGGAAGCCGCGCGGGACGGGCTCCGGCCACGGGCAAGACGGGTTCGCGTGTGGGCATGGCTCCGCCCCGGGGCGGCACGTCGGCGGGAGCGCAGGCGGCGGCTCCCCGGGCGACTTCCAACGGGAACAGCCCGGCGCCGGTGGCCTCGAGCAGGCCCCGTCCCCCTGCCCCTCGCGCCGTGGAACCGGAGCTTCCGCCGCCCCCCAAGGGCATGTCCGGGGGCGTGAAGGCGGCGCTCATCGGCGTGCCGCTGCTGCTGATTGGCGCGGGCGTGGCGGTGGTGATGGCGCGTGGGGGGGGCGAGACGGCGCCACAGGCCCCTGTGGGGATGACGCCTCCGAGGGCCCCTGTGGATGCGCCGCCCACGCAGGTGCAGGAGCCGGCGACGCCTCCTCCGGCGGCGCTGCCGCAGGACGTGACGGTGGAGTTCATCTCCTCGCCGTCCGGCGCGGCCATCTTCGATGGCGATGCGCAGATCGGCACCACGCCCACCAAGCTGCTCATGCCGCGCTCCAAGGTCACCGAGCTGCGCTTCAAGCTCTCCGGGCATCAGGACCAGGAGAAGACCCTGGACTACAGCCGGCTCGCGGACACGGCGGAGCAGCGCGTGACCGTGCGGTTGGAGCCGGTGCGCGCCGCGCCGCCGCCCCGGCCCACGAAGCCACCGAAGACCGGGGGCAATGACCCGGGCATCGGCGTGTTCGAGTAGGCAGCGGGTTCGATTCCCGCCTTCGGCACTGTTTCGCCCTGTATTTACGAGTGGTTGGCGGCACCCTCCCCGCGTGTCGCACGTATGTCGCACGCCGGAGCGAGCGGACGGTCCAGGACGTTGACCGCCGTCCTGCGGCTGTCAGGGCTCAGGTGGGCGTAGCGCATCGTCATTTCGATGGTGGCGTGCCCCATCAGCTCCTGAATCACCTTCAGCGGAACCCCGTTCATCGCAAGGTGGCTCCCGTAGGTGTGTCGAAGGTCGTGCCAGCCGATTTGCCCCACGGCGCGGGTGATGCCTGCCGTCCGCATGGCTCGGCGAAGAGGCCCGGCCATTCGACCTGGGGTGAGGTGCTCTCCGTTCTCTTGGCAGAAGACGAAGCGCCCCCGCAGGTGCCGGTGGGCCTTGAGGGCATCCACCACCGACGCAGGCAGTTCGACTGACCGCTCGCGCCCACCTTTCGGCAAGCCCTCCACCCCGCGCCAGATGGTTCGGCGGACGTGAAGCGTGCCGCGCGGTAGGTCCAGATCGTTCCACTGGAGCCCGACCAGTTCGCCCTGCCGCAGCCCCGCTTTGACGGCGACCAGCAGCGCGGGGCGCCACTCCGGATCCGCCGCGGAGACAAATCGCTCGGCCTCCTCGAAGGTCAGGAAGTCGAAATCAGGCTTCCGCAATTTCCCGAAGTGCTTCACACGCGGCGCCTGCGGGATGACCCGCTGCTCCTCCGCGAGCGACAACAGCTTCTGGAGTACGGCCAGAACGTTGTTGATGGTCTTCAAGCTCAGGGGCTTGGGTTCCACGCTCAACCGCTTCCGGAGCGCTGACTTCGTGGCGACTTCCTTGCGGGGATGCGCCGCCGACTTCTTCATGCGTATGAGCCCCTTGAAGTCCTCGATCTCAGCCGACCCGATGCTCGCAAGCGCCAGCGTCCCGAAGAACGGCAGGATGTGGTGCGCGAGGATCTGCTTCTTGCTGAAGACGCTGGAATGCTTGTTGTTGTTCTCGCTGTAGGTGAGGAATCGCGGCGTGAACTCCGCGAGGGTGATGGGGCTCTCCTCGCCACACTTCTCCTTTCCGAAAGTCCCGTCGAGCAGGGCGTTGCGCAGCTCGCGCTCGTATTGCTCAGCACCCCGACGGGTCCGCACGGGTGAGAACTTCACGACCCGTTGCTTTCGTCCGTCCGCGTGCTGAAACACGAAGTCCACCTGCCACGCCTCCTCTGACTTTCCGTCCTTGGTCTTCCACTTCCGCAGCCTGACGCTCATCGTCGCTTCCTGTCGTCAGAATCGCGGCCCTTACCGGGTGGGGAATCTACCAGCGATGCGCGTCGGATCCGCAGCGATTTCCCGACGCGAACAACGCCGGGAAGTTGACCAAGGCGAATCGACTCATAGAGCGTCTTCCGGTTCACGCGGAGAAGGTCTGCGGCTTCGTCCACAGTTAGGAACTCGGGCGGACTTACCGGCTCGGCTAGCGGTACAGGATGCTCGGTCATGTCCCTGCCCGCTCCTTGCCAGCAGTGTCGCCAAGCCGCTCGGAAGGCTTCCGCAGCCTACTGACTTTCTCGGAGTAGCTACCTGCGATGTCGGGAACGAGCGAAACAGGTCGGCACCGGATGGTCATGCCATCTAAAATGGGTGTGGATTTCGGTTCTGGCCCGAGCGACATCGCATGGCGTCAGCCGTCAAGCCTCTGTTCTTAAACTCCTCAAGGGAAAGGTGGAGTCGGAGTAGGGAGGAGAGGACCCAAGCGACTGAGAGGTGTCCGTCGACGAGCTGTGTGTGGATAGCAGGGCATGGCGGAGGCACCCGCGAGCCCAGTAGGTTGACATGCAGGCATGCATCACGCGAATTAGGCTCATGAGCAGCAGGCAGCTCGCTCAGTCCCCATCAGTTACGTCTGATGGGCGCGGTACCCACTGCGGTCTAAATTCAGTCAGCGCAGACGTGATATCGAACGCCGGCCCCCAAATCTGTCTCTTCTCATCCATAGGTCTCGCCCAGAAAGAATCGACTTGGTCATCAGTGAAGTGCGGCCAAAGATGTTTATTCTCGACCAAGTGCGAGAGACAGTGCCGCGCCAGTGCCTCGGCAGCGAGCGCGTAGCGACATGCGCGGAACTGGGATTCACGAGGAGATACAGCATCCAACCTGCTATCTGGATGATGGAAGTGCTCAACGCCGCTCCGAATTGCATACAATTGACCACAGAGATCCTGGTGCGTTGATCCAGCCAGAAGCGCGCTCTTCTCTTTGAACTCTTTGCCATTCCACACTCGGGTCAGCCCGTCCAGGGAGCGCACAAACTGATGGATGCGCTCGCCCAAGTCGCTCTCTGCGAACGCCATCAGGAATGTCCTAATCGCAAGTTTCATTCGGAGCATGCCGGGCAGCGCAAGAAGTTCCTGCAGATTGAACGCGAGGGCTGTAGCCTGGCGAAGGTGTGTCTCCGTGACTGCCTTCGGCAACATCCCCGCGACACGGACGTAATGATGCAGTTCCGCAATCTGCCGAATATCAGGGCCGTCCCCACGGTTCGCGCCTGTCAGCTTCGTTCCAGCCCCCTCCAAAGCCACACGGCCAGACGCGAGCAAACCCCAATACAGATTTGCAGCCCTCCTCATCAATTCCAGATTCTCCCCATCAAGAACCTCGGGACGCTCGGACTTCGCCTTAACAATCAGAAACAGATCGGACCGCTCAATAGACTTAGCCCGCATCGACCCAAGCCACTCTTTCCAGTGTTCGGGCAACTCAAGGGAACCTTCCGGAAGCGCGGAAATGCCAGACCCGAGGTCTACAAGGGATTCGACATCCGTTGCCGCATTGAGAGCGATCAGGGCGTACTTCTCTCCGACGGCCACAGGGAAGTTCATGAATGAAACTCAAGCCTCTCGAATCTAGTTATCTTCAGAGCCAACACACATCCCTCCAATCAACAGTTACATCCGCTAGCCACTAGGCCGTCATTCCTCACAGATCGGACTACTTACACGGCAACCTCTTCCTCGGCTCGAACTGCCACCCTCTCCCAGCACTAAGGCAATGGCCTTTCCAGTGCCACCCAGTAGCTCGCTCGACGGCTACTTGGCTTCTTGGGCCAGAGGTCGGCAGCAGCGACGCCAAGCACAGCACCAGCGCATGGAGAATGAGTTCGCGGACCATGCTCCTCAAGCAGAGGGGCAATGCCACTAACCAGTCCGATCCACTCATTCATTCGAAGCAGTAAATCAGCTAGCGCGTCGGAACGATTCGTGTTCCGACATTCGCCGCTGCAGCCAATGCATCTTTTCGCACAACAGACCAGCAACCACACAACAACAAGATTGCCGGACGTCAAGGCTTGCGACTCTTAAGTTTCTGCGCTCTCTGTTTCTGAACATCATCACCATTTGCGGCAACTTTACTGAGCGCCTCCGCAGGCATAACAAGCTCGCTTGCCGCAGGTGACTCCCACAGCGCCAAGCAATTCGCGAGCAGGTCCGCGCGCTTTGACGCAACAATCATGTCAACAAGCACAGACCAGTCTGGCTGAGCGGATATCACATCCTGAGGACCATCAATCATAGCCCTGCCAAGGTCATCCAGAAAATCAGCTCGACTTGACAGTCCCTTTTCAGCCAACTGCCTCGCCTCCCATGAAGCGCCCTTACTGACCTGCAGAGGGTAAAGAGCACGCTCTTTGCCGATGAACTTTGATGCCTCGCTGTCTGATAGGCCCTGGATACTATTGATCGCCTTGGCGGATGTGAGGCGCCAAGAAGAACCAGCATCGCTGAGCACTCGCTCGATGCGAGCCCGATGCAATTCCGGCCAATCAAGCTCAAGCGCGCTCGCCAGAGAGATATCCGTGTACTCGAAGTCGCTCGACACGAGGACGGTGTCATCCGCCGTCAAAAGATTTAGCTTTCGAAGGCTGGATAGAGCATTTCTCGCAGCGCTACCAGAAACAGCGGCTCTCAAGGTGGCCAACGCCCGATGGCGCGTCAATTCGTCAAGGGCGCCATAAAGTTCCGGTCGAGACTCCAGCAACAAAACCAAGTCCGAAGAAAGAGAATCGGTCTCCACGATTTGCCTTGCGTGCCGGGCAACAACATCTTGCGTATCAATCGACTGTGCCGCCAGACCACTTAGAAACGCCACCATATTGCGTCTGGCGGCGCCAACCTCGTATGGAACAACAGCATCCACTGCAGCGGCCCTGGCCTCAGCATTTTCCTTTAGCCTATCGATCACTGACACAACCAGGGCAGGATAGGCGCTTTGGTGCAGTCGGGATGCTTCGTGCCTGACGGCAGCCACACTGTCGTAAGAGTCTGGGAAAAAACTCGGAGACTGAAGTCTATCCACGAGAAGCTTCGCCTCGCTAATCCCAAGAAGCAAAGGACGTGAAAGCACAAGATCGGCAAGCGTTGCGACACATGCGCGCGCAGTTTCGGCATTTGCAACATAACCAGATGGATGTGCCGCCAAGTGCCTAGTCTCAAGAAGCGAACGAATCAACTTCGCCTCCGACGGCGTCAACATACCGGCAGACTTCTCACAGACATCAATAAGCTCATACTCAAACGACTTCTGCTCCTTGAACACCTTCTCAATCGACTCAAACTTGCGCCTCAAGTCACTACTGCCAGATCCGCTTTGGATTAGTTCTGCCAAGCGACGACGAAGATAATCCATGGCTGCAGCAAATGCCGCAACGATCGCCGCGCGATGAGCCTCAGCATGGTAACATCGCACCGCCTCTTCCATGTATTCGCGTGATTTTCTGTCCTCAATCGACAATAACAGCTCTTCCAAATCCCGGAGTCGCGTCATTTATTACACCCCTGAGCACATTCACACAAACACAAGAACTGCTGGCACGGCTTTTTAGTCAGGGCGCCAGAAGACTCATGGTAAAAACTGCCATAACTCCAGCCGCTCCACTTCATCCATATGGCCCAACAGCTTCTAACAAAGGCCTGAACATATGCGGCGGGGGAGTATAGCGCAGCCGCCGACGCCAAAGAGTCCGAAAAGGAGCTTGGCCATCCGCTCGTCGCGGACTCGAAGGGTGGCACGGATAGTTCTTCTAAGAGCCTATTTCGGTAGGGAAGAAGGTCGTCCAGCTGCGCGGTTGAAGAGGCCGGAAGATGCGGCCATGGGGTAGTGAATAGGGACAACGGTGGGTGCCAGACGAACTGGTCGGCAGGCGTCAGCCGTGAGTTCTGGCCTCAAGAGCTGCTCGCCTATGACGGCTTGGCGAAAATCGATTGGCGGAGGCTGGCGCTGGACGAACCCCAGGGCAAAGCGCCACTGAGCGGGGAAAAGCCGGCCCCCAAGTCCCACCAGCAGAGCGAAGCGGGGCACCAAGCGCAGCATGCTGACAGACTCTCGCAGCGCCCTCTCAGGCGTGGTGGTCGCTGGCGCCAACACGAGCGACTTCAAACTGGCGTGAGCCACACTTGAATCGAGTCCTGAATCGATTCCGGTGAGACGCCCCCTACCGAACGGAAGCCGTCGTTAAACACCCTGCGTCGAATTGGGGGCGCATTCAGGCCCTTGCGTGAATTGGCCCAGAAGTACGGCTTCGCCTTCCGGGCGCCCAGGCGACGTGCCTCGCGAAGGCTCACGCCCCCATCGGCGGCGCCCTTCGCCACGATGGGTCGTCGAGCGAACCCACTCCTGGCTCAACCGCTTCCGACGTCTGCTGGTACGCTGGGAGAAGCGAGAAGACACCTACTGGCGATGTCGCACTTCGCGCTAGGCATCATCACGTGGTTCCACTCGCTCCTATTGAAATAGCCTTTTACTGCAGGTGGGCCACGGGCGCGCCGATAGGCCGACGTGCCTGTTCGATCCTGACCCGCAGGGCCTGGCATTCTGCAGTCTGCCTTTCCGGTGGACGGACATGTAGACCTCCCCCGGCTCCAATTTCTGCAGCGAAGCCACTCGGGACTGTGCTCGGCGGTCGTACACGCTGGGAAAATTTCCAAGAAAACCAGCGGGCCCGAGGAGCTGTCGGTTTTGAGGAGGGGAGCGCTAGTTCCTCAGCGGTCTTTAGGCGAAACCCCGCGTAACTGACCGGGTGCTGTCAGGGCTCACGGATGCAAGCTGAGCAGGCGGCCCCGTCCTGGCATGCCCAACACGCCCCGCCGTGCCCCTTTGCCCGTGGCCCCGGGGCCTGTTTCCGGCTGTGTCGGCTGCGCCACGCCTGGAGCCCTCCAGGGCCCCGCCGTGGCGTTGCTCTCGCTCTGGTGCTCCCCACAACCTCCTCCCGCATCGGTGCGCCATTCCTAGCGGCCTCCAGGGCCCCGCTGTGACGTTGTTCGCATCCCGATGCCCCCCCCGGGGTCCCGCATGTCGGTTGCCTCGTCCCTAGAGCCTTCCAGGGCCCTTCGTGCGTGTCATGATTGCCGCCCCGCTGGCACAGCTCCACCGGCCCAAATTGTTGGTGCGTGCGGCAGTCTTTATGCGTCCAGACCGCGCCTGTGTGCTCGCTAAGGCTCCGAGGTGCCACAGCCACGCGGCGGGGGTGCTGTGTCCGCTTCGTGCCGTAGTTCGCGCACGCGCCCCCGCTATCGGCACGGGCGAGCGTCAAGGGCTGCTCGTGGCAAAACCGCGTTCCCAAAACCCCTAAACGCGCGCACCTCACAGGCGCTCACCTCTTCCTATTCCCTACTCCTACATCAACTTTCTCTAGGGGTTTATAGATCTAGAGGTTTGACGTCTTGACGTGACACTGCGCCAAGAGGTGCCGCCAGTGCCCCGTACCAGCCCACCGTGCTTCGGCCGAAATGCCCGCCTTGGAGCTCATTTAGCCGACATGGTTGCTTCGAGTTCTGTTCGGTCAAGGGTGAGTCCCCTTGGAGGATCTTCCCTCTCCGAGAGAAGTGGCTAGCAATCACCATGAGTGCGTGTCAGGAAAAGCCGTCGCTCGACGACAACATTGTCTTCGGGCAATCCGTGTGGGCCAATGTAGCCAAGGCAGCCTGTATGGTCGCACCTTACGACGCGAGGAGAGCATGGGAGCATCCCTGGAGATTGAGGTTAATCGTAGGACCGTGGGGGCATGGACCTTTGATGAGGCTCCAGCACGATTGGAGGGCAGAAGGACTGCGGATGGCGCTGCCATCACAATCCCTGCAAGGCTGAGGCTCGTATGGCACGAGGAAGAGCTAGCCATGGTCTCCAACCTGCGTGCCGACGTTTACACCGAAGATGGCCTGGAACTGGGCCAAGCCGTAAACACTGACTACTTTCGGCCGGGTAACCCGGAGAGCGATTTCCTAGCGAACTTGACATGGCGTGTTTCATTCGCGGCGCTCGCCCTGCTTGAGCAAAAGAGAAGCGGCCGACCGCCAGTACTTGTGCTTCACTGCTTTGCTGATGTCTCACATCTTCAGCCGCCCCCACAGAACCGTTACGTGACTTTCGCACCGGTGCCACCAACACCTGAGCGAAGTCAGCTGCGCGTGAGCTACCCGCGCGAAAAGTGGGTTGAGCTGCTGCGTGAACTGAAGGTGGCTGAGAACATCCTGCTTGAGATGCCAATGCCTGCGGCACGGCCAGCTCCCTGGGATACGGTCTGGAACGCCATGCTCGACGCGCGCAAGTCTTTCGACCAAGGCGGAGAAACCGGATGGAAAGGCTGTGCCATATCCATTCGGCTGGCACTTGAGGCTTGGCGAGGGATCGAAGCGGAAGATCGTGGCCCCCAAGACAAACAGCAAAGAACGAAGGCACAGCGGCTCGACAATCTTCGGCATGAGTTGATTCAGATGGCGCACCTCGCTGCACACACCCCCGCCGGCGAGTGGACCCGCGATGATGCCCAGGCCCTTCTCGCCATGTTCAGCGGCCTCCTTCTGATGCGTAAGCCGTAACTGCCGACACTTATTCGAACTTAGAATTACCGTTTCACTTCGTTCGGGAGGACAGCTTGCCAATCAACATTTACACCAAACAGCCTTTCGACGACCTCAGCAACGAACACATCATTCCAAACTTTCTCGGAGGAAGACTACAGACCAGAGAAATCGTGAACGGCCACACAAATCAACATTTCAGTCGCATTGACGCGGCCCTGACGGAATCACTCAAATTCTTTATTGTCTCCCTGAATGCCCGATCGCATAGAGAGCCAGGCGATAGCCCACCATCCATGCAGGTCTCGTCGCCGGACGGCGAAAAGTTAATCATCGATGCCGATGGCAGCACGCGCGCCGTCCCAGGCTCTCTGGATATTAGCTTTTCGGAAGAGGGGGTACACATTACGGGCACACCGCCAAACGAGATGGCCGTCCGAAAGGCGCTAGAGAGGAAAGCAAAGCAGGCCGGCGTTGTCCTGGACATTGACAAATCCATGGACAAGATCAGGCATTTGCTCAAACCCCAGCTCAAGCCAATTCCCCCAATTCAATTTACGACTGAGCTTTGGACTACTGAGCCCTACAGGGCAACGGCCAAGATTGCGTTTAACCTACTGGGCTTCCGAGCGCCATTGATTGCCCTTCAGGGCGAGTTCGACGCAGTTCGGAAGTATATTCTCAATGGAGAGAGGCCGGAGAAGCACTTAGTAGAGGCCGCAGCAATTGACATACGAACCCCGGAAGGCAAACGCATTGGCCCGTTGGATCATCTGGTTCTCGTGAGGGGCGACGCATCATCAAGCCAGGTTCGCGCAATCGTTGTTTACTTTGGCCTTTTGGCGTTTGTCGTCAAGCTGGGAGATTGCCGCCTAGAACGAGGATTCAGTTACAGCTATCGCGTCGACCAACTCGGCGGCGCGGCTAGACTAGATGATGCCTACGACTTGGCGCTTGAAGTTCCAAGTTTCGAGGTTCTTTCCGCTCGAAGCGATGAGCAGGTTCTTGAGGCGGTGCACGAGCAGTCCGGGAAGCTGCTGCTTGATGTGCAAGAAATTCATAACAATCTCTGGATTAACTCGACAGTTAAGCGCCACTGGAAGGCTGCCTTTCGTGGCAAGTCTCAGGGTCAGCTATCGGAAGATGAGCAGATGCAGTTCATCAACGAGCTTACTCACGAAATTGCGGTTGGACTGTCGCATCATTTCCATGAAGCTTCGCGCCGTAGAAATGAAGCGGCATCTGCCGAGCTTCACGCTGCGGGTTCCGACAACGGTGAGGACTAGAGTTTGCGCGGCGCTTTCTCACGGCGCCAATAGTGCTAGCAGGCTGTTGAAGAAGCCCGGTTTGCTGGCACGGGGCTGGGCTTCTCGTTGACTTCAATCTCAACATTGTCTTCGAGATGAGGCGGCGGGCGCGAAGTGGCTATGCGGCAGCCAGCCGCGC
>NZ_RAWC01000202.1:0-16662 GCF_003611685.1 Corallococcus sp. CA049B
CCCGGCCCCCGGTGCGGGCCCCCGCGCCCCGCCGCCGCCGCATCCTGGTGGTGGACGACTCGCCCCTCACCCGGGAGCTGGTGGCCAACCTGCTGGAGGCGGTGGGGTACGACACCCTCCGGGCGGCGGACGGCCCCTCGGCGCTGGAGCAGCTGGGGCAGGAGGGGACTCCGGTGGAGCTGGTCGTCACCGACCTGGAGATGCCGGAGATGGACGGCGTGGAGCTCACCCGGCGCCTGAAGTCGGACCCGGCCCGGCGCGGGCTGCCCGTCGTCATCCTCACCACCCGGGGAGGGGAGGCGGACCGGGCGCGTGGGTTGGCGGCCGGGGCGGACGGCTACATCACCAAGGGCGACCTCGTCCGCCAGGACCTGGTGGACGTCGTGGGGCGGCTCCTGGCCTGAAGCCCCCGAAGACCTGGGAGAGACGCCCGGGGCCCTTCGCATTGCTATACTCCCGCGGCGCGTACGGGGTATTGAACGGACATGGGCAAGAAAGTGACGGTGCTGGTGGTGGATGACTCGGTCATCTGCCGTCAGCTCATCAGCGCGGCGTTGAGCGACGACCCGGACATCCAGGTCGTTGGCACCGCCGCGAACGGCCAGGAGGCCGTTGCCCTCACGAAGGAGCTGCGCCCCCACGTCATCACCATGGACGTGGACATGCCCGTCATGGACGGGCTCACGGCCGTGGAGCACATCATGGCCGAGTGCCCCACGCCCATCCTGGTGCTGACGGGCGACCCTCGCTCCCAGGCCCCCGCGCTGACGTACCGCGCGCTGGAACTGGGCGCGCTGGCGCTTCAAATCAAGCCCTCCATCGACGCGGGGCCGGAGGCGTGGAACCTCACCAAGGAGGTGAAGCTCATCTCCTCCGTGCGCGTCATCCGCCACGTGCGGGGCCAGAAGCGCGGCGCGCCGGGGATGCCGCACACGCCCGTCCCGGCGCTGCCCGCGGCCTCCATGGGCATCGTCGCGGTGGCCGCCAGCACGGGCGGTCCGCAGGTGCTCTACCGGATGCTGTCGGAGCTGCCGGCGGACTTCCCGGCGCCCATCGTCATCGTCCAGCACATCAACGCCGCCTTCTCGGAGTCGCTGGCCAGCTGGCTCGCCAACGCGAGCAAGCTCAAGGTCCGGCTGGCCGTGGACGGGGACACGCTTCAGCCGGGGCTGGTGCTGGTGGCTCCGCCGGATCAGCACATGGTGGTGCCCGTGCGGGGCCGCGTGGCGCTCAAGTCCGGCGTGGAGCGCGACGGGCACATGCCCAGCGGCACGGTGCTGCTGGAGAGCGTGGCCAAGGTCTACGCCCGGCGCGCGGTGGGCGTGGTGCTCACCGGCATGGGCGCGGACGGGGCGGACGGGCTCCTGGCCATCAAGCAGGGCGGTGGGCTGGCGCTGGCGCAGAACGAGGAGTCCTGCGTGGTGTTCGGCATGCCGGGCGCGGCGGTGGAGCGCAAGGCGGTGGACCACCTCATCCACGGCGATGACGTCGCCGCCACCCTGGCGCGTCTGGCGCGCGGAGAGTCGCTGGCCGCAAGCCGCTGACCTCGCGCGCCATGACGTCCTCCTCCGAGCGCTGGACTCCCGTCCACGCCTGGCTTCAGGCGCACACGGGCATGGCGCTGAGCGGGGCCCAGCGGCGGCGGCTGGACGCGCGGCTGGACGCGCTGGGGCACGACCAGAACGCGGCGCGGCTGGTGGCGCACCTGCGCACTCAGGCGGGCGCGGAGGAGCTGGCGCGGCTGGTGGACGCGGTGGCGGTGCACACGTCGGAGGTGTTCCGGGACGAGGTGCAGCTGTCCGCCTTCCGCGAGCACGTGCTGTCGCCCCGGGTGCAGCGCTCCAAGACACCGCTGCGCGTCTGGAGCGCGGGCTGCGCGGCGGGCGAGGAGGTCGCCACGCTGCTCCTCTTGATGGCGCAGGAGGGCGCGGATCCGTCCAGCCGCGTGCTGGGCACGGACATCTCCGAGCAGGTGCTCACCCGGGCGCGCGAGCTGAGCTTCCCGGCGGATGCGCTCCGGCGCGTGCCGGAAGCCGCGCGCTTCCGCTTCTTCGCGCCGAAGGGCCGGCGCCACGCGCTCGTGGAGCCGCTGCGCGCGCAGGCGGAGTTCCGGCGCCACAACCTGATGGAGGCCCCCTATCCGGAGGCCCCCGGGGGCGGCGGGTTCGACATCATCTTCTGCCGCAACGTCCTCATCTACTTCACTCCGGAAGCCTTCCAGCGCACGGTGCGGAGCCTGGGCGAGCGGCTCGCGCCCGGCGGGGTGCTGGTGCTGTCCGCCGCGGAGCCCCTGCTCCAGGTGCCCCCGGAGCTGCGGCTGTTGCCCAGCGAGCACGCGTTCTTCTACGTGCGCGAGGACGCCGCGCCCGCGGAGCCTGTCCGGCCGAAGCGGGAGTCCGGCCGGTTCCCGAGCATCGCCACCGGAGCCTCCGGACCCGCCGCGCCGAAGCCGGACGCCGCGCCCCCGGTTCCGCCCTCGGCTCCGGACGAAACCGCGATGGCCGAGGCGGACTGGCTCTTCTCGTGCGTGCTGGACGGGGCCTCCACGGGCGTCCCGGACGAGAAGTCCGAGCGCGACCTGCGCCGGTGCCTGGACCTGGATCCGGACCACGTCGCCGCCCGCTACCTGCTGGGGCTCCTCCTGGAGCAGTGCGGCCAGCCCGGCGCCGCCCTGGAGGCCTACCGCCGGGCCCTGCGGGCGGTGGAGTCCGGGCGGGCGCGGCCGGTGCCCTTCTTCCTCAACCTGCCCCGGCTCCGGGTGGCCTGCGCCCGGGCCGTGGAGCGGCTGGAGGCGGAAGGGGCGCGCTGAAGGGCAGGGGGGCAGCCGGGCGCGGGAGGAAACAGAAGCGGCGCGCGGGGCACTTTGGACCTAGGATGCCCGGCCCATGCGCAGGCTCGTGCTCTTCGCCCTGTTGACCGCCGCCGTTCCCGGCTGTTTCTACCCCGCCGACCGCGGCCGTGCCCTCGAAGCCAAGGTGGACCGGCTGGGCGCGGACAACGCCAGGCTGGCCGCGGAGCTGAAGGAGGCGCGCGACCAGCTCGCCGTCACCCAGCCGAAGCTCGATGAGAAGATCGCCCAGGTGACGCAGGCCCTGCAGAGCCTGGACACCGCCGCGCGCCGCAAGGACGCGGACATCGGCGTGCAGTTCCAGAAGACGGTGGAGGACCTGGCGCAGCTGCGCGGCCAGGTGGAGACGTACCTCTACAAGATTGGGGAGCTGGAGGCCGCGCTCGGCAAGAGCACGGAGGAAACCAACCAGCGGCTCCTGGCGCTCCAGGGCACGGAGGCGGTGAAGGAGGCCGAGGCCAGGAAGAAGGCCGAGGAGCTCCAGCGCCCCACGGACAAGAAGGAGTTCCTCGCGCTCGCGCAGGAGAAGGCGAAGGCCGGCGACGCGCTGATCGCGCGCCAGCTCTACAACGAGTTCGTGAAGAAGTGGCCCAAGGACGCGCTCGTGGGCGAGGCCCACTTCGGCCTGGGCGAGACGTACTTCACCGAGTCCAAGTGCCGCGAGGCCCTCTTCGAGTACGGCAAGGTGGTGCAGGACTTCGCCAAGACGCCGTCCGCGCCGGACGCGTACCTGCGCTCCTCCGACTGCTTCCTGAAGCTGAAGATGAAGGAGGAGTCGAAGCTGGCGCTGGAGGAGCTGGTGAAGGGCTACCCCAAGTCGGACGCCGCCAAGACGGCGAAGACGAAGCTGGCGGAGCTGGAGAAGAAGGCCGCGCCGGCCCCCGCGCCGAAGAAGGCGAAGAAGTGATGCGCCTCCGCGCCCCGAAGCTCGCCGCCCTGGCGCTCCTGCTGCTCCTGCCGCTGGTGGCGGGGGCCGCGCCGAAGAAGCTCGTGCTGCTCTTCACCGGAGACAATGGGGGCGAAGTCGCCCCCTGTGGTTGACGCCACAACCCGTCTGGCGGTCTGGCCAGACGAAAGACGGTCCTGACGGAGGAGCGCGCGAAGGGCGTGCCGGTGCTCGCACTGGACGCGGGCAACGCGCTCTTCAAGACCCTGGCGGAGGGCCCGGAGGCGAAGCCTCGCGCGGAGCTGCTCCTGGAGCAGCTGGACGCGCAGGGCTACGCGGCCATGGCCGTGGGTCAGCGCGACCTCGTGCTGGGCGTGGACTTCCTCAAGAAGAAGACGAAGGGCGCGAAGCTGAAGCTCGTGTCCGCGAACCTCGTGGACGCGAAGGGGCAGCCGCTCTTCCCCGCGTCGGTGGTGACGACGGTGGGCGGGCTGAAGGTGGGCATCCTCGGCGTGTCCCCGGAGTCGGCGGACGGCACGGCCTTGCTGCCCGCGGGCGTGCGGGGCCTGCCGCTGGGGCCGGCGGTGACCTCCGAGGTGAAGCGCCTGCGCCAGAAGGAGCAGGTGTCGCTGGTGGTGTTGCTCGCGGCGGTGCCCTACGTGGAGGCCGTGAAGCTGGCCCAGGGCGCCGAGGGCGTGGACTTCGTGGTGCAGTCGCACGACGGCCGGGGCGTGGGCATGGCGCAGCGCCAGGGCGTGTCCACGCTGGTGCCTCCCGGGGAGCGGGGCCGCCAGGTCGCGAAGCTGGAGCTGTCCATGGAGGGCAACGGTCCCTTCGCGGACCTGTCCGAGGCGAACCGCGCCCGCGAGAGTCAGCGCATGGTGGAGGCGAACATCGCGCGGGTGCAGGAGCGCCTGAAGACGGAGAAGGGCGAGGACGCGCGCCGCTCGCTCCAGGAGACGCTGACCTCGTTCGAAGCGCGGCGCGACGCCCTGGCCCGCACGGCGGCGGCGCAGGGCCCGGCGACAGGGCGCACCTACCAGCTGACGTACCTGCAGCTGGGCGCGGACGTGGCGTCGGATGCCGCCGTGCAGAAGCAGGTGGAGCGCGTAGAGCCGCCCGGCTCCGCGGGTCACTGAGCCTCCGCTCGCGGAAACCCACCCCGTCCATCCTGGGACGGGGCTGAAACACCTGTTTCATTCCCTGTCGCGGGATGTGTCACGCCCGTTCCATCCCTGCTGGAGAGCAGGCAGGCCCGGGGGCGTGGAACGCGTGGCAGGTCGCTCTTCGACCGAATAATGTGAACAACAGGTTTCCTGGCCTCCCCCCACGCTGCTCGCGCGACGAGCGGCAGGCCGCGCGTGATCGACATTCGCCGGCACTGACCGAGGGCTCCGCGTCCCACCTTCCGGGCGTCCCTCTGGGCCGTGTCGCGCCCAGAGTTCGGAGTCAGTTCGATGAGCAGCAGCGGTGATTTGTCGAAGCGGATCGCGAACCTGTCTCCGGAGAAGCGCGCGGAGCTGCTGAAGAAGATGGCCGCGCAGAAGCAGGCGGCGGGGACTCCGGCGCGGGCGGCCTTCCCTCTGAGGGACCGCTCGAAGCCGGCGGAGCTGTCCTTCGCGCAGCAGCGGCTGTGGTTCATGGACCAGCTGGCGCCGGGCAGCCCCCTCTACAACGTGCCCGTGGCGGTGCGGCTGGAGGGCGCGGTGGACGTGGCGGTGCTGGAGCGCTCGCTGCGCGAGGTGGTGCGGCGCCACGAGTCGCTGCGCACGACCTTCCAGGGCTCGGAGAGCGGGCCGGTGCAGCACTTCGCGGACGCGCCCGTGTTGGAGCTGGAGCGCACGGACGTGAGCGCGCTCGCGGCGGAGGCGCGCGAGTCCGAGGCCTGGCGCCGGGTGCGGGAGGGGGCGCTGCGTCCCTTCGACCTCGCCACGGGCCCGCTGATGCGCGCGCTGCTGGTGCGGCTGGGGGACGCGGACCACCTGATGCTGGTGGTGATGCACCACATCGTCTCGGACGGGTGGTCGCTGGGCGTGCTCGTGCGCGAGGTGGCGGTGCTCTACGCCATGTTCCTGCAGGGCCAGCCGTCGCCGCTGCCGGAGCTGGCCGTGCAGTACGCGGACTACGCGGCCTGGCAGCGGGAGACGTTGCAGGGCGCGGCGCTGGAGCGGCAGCTGGCGTACTGGCGCGAGCAGCTGTCGGGCGCACCGCCCGCGCTGGAGCTGACGACGGACAGGCCCCGGCCCGCGACGCGCGGCTTCCGGGGCGCGCGCACGCCCATCCAGTGGCCGCGTGAGCTGACGGACTCGCTCCGGGCGCTGGCGCAGGGGGAGGGCGCGACGCTGTTCATGGTGCTCCTGGCCGGGTGGCAGTCGCTGCTGTCGCGCTACTCCGGACAGGACGACGTGAGCGTGGGCTCGCCCATGGCGGGGCGTACGCGCTCGGAGCACGAAGGCCTCATCGGCATGTTCGTCAACACGCTGGTGCTGCGCGCGCGCTTCACGCCGGAGCTGTCGTTCCAGGGCCTGGTGCGCCAGCTGCGCGAGACGATGGTGGGCGCGACGGACCACCAGGACGTGCCGTTCGAGAAGCTGGTGGAGGCGCTCCAGCCGGAGCGTGACTCGGGGCGCACGCCGTTCTTCCAGGCGATGTTCGCGCTGCAGAACGCGCCGCGCGGCCCCGTCGCCGTGCAGGGCCTGAAGCTGAACGCGATGGAGGTGGACACCCGGACCGCCAAGTTCGACCTGCTCCTCCAGCTCACGGAGGCGGATGGGAACCTGAGCGGCTACGTGGAGTACGACACCGACCTCTTCCACGCCGCCACCATCGCGCGGATGGTGGAGCACCTGCGCGGCCTGCTGGAGTCCGCCGTGGCCCGCCCGGCGATGCCCGTGGCCCGGCTGTCCATGCTGAAGGCCGCCGAGCGCCGCGTGCTGGCCGAGGACTGGAACCGGACGCAGGCGGCGTATCCGCGGGAGCGGCCGGTGCACGCGCTCTTCGCGGAGCAGGCGCGCGAGGCGCCGGACCGGGTGGCGGTGGTGCAGGGCGTGGATGGCCGGACGCTCACGTACGGCGAGCTGGACGCGAAGGCGAACCAGTTGGCGCATCACCTGCGCGGGCTGGGAGTGAAGCGTGGCACGCGGGTGGGCGTGTACGTGGAGCGCTCGTGGGAGATGGTGGTGGGGCTGCTCGGCATCCTGAAGGCCGGGGGCGCGTACGTGCCGGTGGACCGCAACTACCCGGCGGAGCGCATCGCGCTGCTGCTGGAGGACGCGGGCGTCGAAGTGACGCTGACGCAGCAGTCGCTGGTGGAGAAGCTGCCGGCCGGCGCGGGCAAGCCGCTCTGCGTGGACACGGCGTGGGAGTCCATCCGCCGCGAACCGGAGACGGCACCGGACGTGGCGGTGGGCGGCGAGGACCTCGCGTACATCATCTTCACGTCAGGCAGCACGGGCCGTCCGAAGGGCGTGTGCGTTCCCCACCGGGGCATCACCCGCCTGGTGGTGGGCAACGACTTCATGCGCTTCGAACCGGACTCGGTCTGGTCGCAGACGGGGCCGGTGGCCTTCGACGCGTCGACGCTGGAGCTGTGGGGCTCGCTGCTGCACGGCGCGAAGCTGGTGCTGGCGCCGCCGCACGCGCTGACGCTGGAGGAGCTGGGCGCGCTGGTGAAGCAGGAGCGCGTCAGCACGTTGTGGCTGACGACGGCGCTCTACGAGCAGATGGTGCTGCACCAGGGAGAGGTCCTGGCGGGCGTGTCACAGGTGTTGTCGGGCGGTGACGTGATGCCGCCCCAGCGCGTGCGGGAGCACCTGGCGCGGCTGCCGGAAGGCCCGGTGCTGGTGCACGCGTACGGCCCGACGGAGAACACCACCTTCTCCACCACCCACAGGCTGACGGGGCGGACGGAGTTCGAAGGGTCGGTGTCCATCGGCAAGCCGATTGGAAACTCGACGGCGTACGTGCTGGACGCGCACGGCGACCTGGCGGGTGTGGGCGTGCCGGGTGAGCTGTTCGTGGGCGGCGAGGGCCTCGCATGGGGCTACCTGAACCACGCGGACCTCACGGCGGAGCGCTTCGTGCCCCACGCCTTCAGCGCGGAGCCTGGCGCGCGGCTGTACCGCACGGGAGACAAGGCGCGCTGGAAGGAAGACGGGACGCTGGAGTTCCTGGGCCGCACCGACTTCCAGGTGAAGGTGCGTGGCTTCCGCATCGAGCTGGGCGAAATCGAAGCCGCGCTCGGCCTGCATCCGGATGTGGCGGAGGCCACGGTGGTGGTGCGGGGGCAGGGCGTGGACAAGCAGCTGGTGGGGTACGTGGTCGCGAAGCCGGAGCGGACGCTCGACGCGGCGGAGCTCAAGGCACATCTGCGGCAGCGGCTGCCGGAGTACATGGTGCCCACCGTCCTGATGTCATTGGACGCGCTGCCGCTCAGCGCCAACGGCAAGGTGGATCGCAAGGCGCTGCCGGAGCCGGAGGCCCCGCGCTCGGAGAAGGTCCACGAGGCGCCCCGCACGGAGACCGAAGCGAAGCTGGCGGCCATCTGGGCGCAGGTGCTGCGCGTGCCCCAGGTGGGCGTGAAGGACAACTTCTTCGAGCTGGGTGGGCACTCGTTGCTGGCGACGCAGGTGGCCTCGAGGATCCGCGCGGGGTTCGGCGTGGAGCTGCCGCTGCGGGAGTTGTTCGAGTCCGCCACCCTGGAGGCCCTGGCGCTCCGCCTGGAGCGCGCCACCCGGTCCGTCGTCCCGCCGCTGGTGCGTGTCTCGCGTGAGCAGCCCCTGCCGTTGTCGTTCGCGCAGCAGCGCCTGTGGTTCATCGACCAGTTGGAGCCGGGCAGCCCGCTCTACAACGTCCCGCTCGCGGTACGTCTGGAGGGCGCGCTGGACGTCGCGGTGCTCCAGCGAGCGCTGGATGCGCTGGTGAGCCGTCACGAGGCGCTCCGCACCACGTTCACGGCGCATGAAGGCACGCCGGTGCAGGTGGTGCATCCGGCCTCGGCGATGCCGCTGGAGGTGGAGGACCTGCGCGGCGTCGAAGCGGGCGAGCGAGAGAACGAGGCCCGCCGCCGGGTGATGGCGCAGGGGCTGCGGTCCTTCGACCTGTCGCGCGGGCCGCTGGTCCGCGCGCAGTTGGTCCGGTTGGAGGAGCACGACCACCTGCTCGCGCTCACGATGCACCACGCCATCGCGGATGGCTGGTCGTTGGGCGTGCTCGTGCGGGAGATCGGCGCGCTGTACGCGGCGTTCGTGCAGGGCCAGCCCTCCTCGCTGCCGGAGCTGCCGCTCCAGTACGCGGACTACGCGGCCTGGCAGCGCGGCTGGCTTCAGGGAGACGCGCTGGAGCGCGAGGTGGCCTTCTGGAAGGCCCGGCTCGCGGGAGCACCCGCCGCCCTGGAGTTGCCTACGGACCGTCCGCGTCCGGCGGTGCGCGGCAACGCGGGCGCGATGCACTTCTTCCAGTGGTCCCCCGCGCTGACGCAGCGCCTGCGAGCGGTGGCGCAGCGAGAGGGCGCATCGCTGTACATGGTGCTGCTGGCCGGGTGGCAGGTGCTGCTGTCGCGCCACTCAGGGCAGACGGACATCAGCGTGGGTTCGCCCATCGCGGGACGGACGCGGGCGGAGCTGGAAGGGCTCATCGGTTTCTTCGTCAACACGCTGGTGCTGCGCGCCCGGGTGGGCGGAGAGACCTCCTTCCGTGAGTTGCTGAAGCAGGTGCGAGGCACGGTGCTGGAGGCGTACGAGCACCAGGACGTGCCATTCGAGAAGCTGGTGGAGGCGCTCCAGCCGGACCGCAGCCTGAGCCACACGCCGCTGTTCCAGACGCTGCTGGCGCTCCAGAACGTGCCGCAGGGCGACCTGGGGCTGCCGGGCATGTCGCTCAAGCCGGTGGTGATGGAGAGCCGCACGTCGAAGTTCGACGTGAGCGTCTTCTTCGTGGAGGAGGGCGAAGGGCTGAGGGGCTCGGTCGAATACAGCACCGAGTTGTTCGACGCCACGACGGTGCGCCGGATGGTGGATCACCTGCGGGTCCTGCTGGATGCGGCGCTGTCGCGTCCGGAGGCCGCCGTGTCCCGGCTGCCGATGCTGGAGGCGGAGGAGCGGCAGCGGATCCTCGACGGAGGCAACCGACTGGGGGCGGAGGCCGCGAGCACCACGCCGGTGCACGCACTGTTCTCCGAGCAGGCCCGGAAGACGCCGGGCGCGGTGGCGCTCCAGGCGCAGGATGGGAGGGCGCTGACGTACGGCGAGCTGGAAGCGAAGGCGAACCAGTTGGCGCATCACCTGCGGAGCCAGGGCGTGAAGCGCGGCACGCGGGTGGGCGTGTACGTGGAGCGCTCGTGGGAGATGGTGGCGGGGCTGCTGGCCATCCTGAAGGCGGGAGGCGCGTACGTGCCGGTGGACCGCAACTACCCGGAGGAGCGAATCGCGCTGCTGCTGGGGGATGCGGGCGTGAGCGTGACGCTGACGCAGCGGTCGCTGGTGGAGAAGCTGCCGTCGAGCGCGGGCACGGCGCTGCTGCTGGAAACGGTGTGGGCCGAAGCGGCCCGGTATCCGGAGACGGCGCCGCGAGTGGAGGTGACGGGAGAGGACCTGGCGTACGTGATGTTCACGTCAGGAAGCACGGGCCGCCCGAAGGGCGTGAGCGTGCCGCACCGGGGCATCACGCGACTGGTGGTGGGCAACGACTTCCTGCGGTTCGGGCCGGAGGAGGTCTGGTTGCAACTGGCGCCGGTGGCCTTCGACGCGTCGACGCTGGAGCTGTGGGGCGCGTTGCTGCACGGAGCGAAGCTGGTGCTGGCGCCGCCGCACGCGCAGACGCTGGAGGAGTTGGGCGCGCTGCTGCGCAAGGAGCGCATCAGCACGCTGTGGCTGACCGCCGCACTGTACGAGCAGATGGCGCTGCATCAGGTGGACGCGCTGACGGGAGTGGCGCAAGTGCTCGCGGGAGGTGACGTGCTGCCGGCGCAGCGCGTGCGCGAACACCTGAAGCGCCTGCCACAAGGCGCGGTGCTGGTGAACGGGTACGGCCCGACGGAGAACACGACGTTCTCCACCACGCACACGCTCACGCGCGACACGTTGCCCACCTCAGCGGTACCCATCGGCAAGCCGATTGGGAACTCGACGGCGTACGTGCTGGACGCGCATGGCGATGTGGCCGGCGTGGGCGTGCCGGGAGAGCTGTACGTCGGCGGCGAAGGCCTGGCGTGGGGCTATCTGAACCGCGCGGACCTCACGGCGGAGCGCTTCGTCCCGAACGCGTTCAGCACGGAGCCCGGCGCCCGGCTGTACCGCACGGGAGACAAGGCGCGCTGGAAGGAAGACGGGACGCTGGAGTTCCTCGGCCGCACCGACTTCCAGGTGAAGGTGCGCGGCTTCCGCATCGAGCTGGGCGAAGTGGAAGCGGCCTTGCTCCAGCACTCGGACGCGGCGGAAGCCGTGGCGGTGGTGCGCGACGTCGGCGGAGACAAGCGGCTCGTCGCGTGGCTCGTGGCGAAGCCGGGGCAGAACCTCGACCCGAAGGCGGTGGAAGCGGAGCTGCGCAAGCACCTGCCGGAGTACATGGTGCCATCGGCGCTGGGCGTGTTGGACGCGCTTCCGCTCACGGCCAACGGCAAGGTGGACCGCAAGGCGCTGCCTGAAATCGAAGCGGCCCATTCGGAGCACGAGTACGAAGCGCCTCGCACGGAGTCGGAGCAGAAGCTGGCGGCCATCTGGGCGGAGGTCCTGCGGGCGCCCAGGGTGGGGGTGAGGGACAACTTCTTCTCACTCGGTGGCCACTCGCTGCTGGCGACCCAGGTGGTGTCGCGGATCCGGAAGGAGCTGGGCGCGGAGCTGCCACTGCGGACGTTGTTCGAGGCTCCGACGCTGGAAGCCCTGGCTCGACGGCTGGAGACGGCCGCGCGTCCGCTGCCCATGGCGCTGGAGTTGACCGCGAGCAGTGGGCCGCCGCCCCTGTCGTTCGCGCAGCAGCGCCTGTGGTTCATCGACCAGATGGAGCCGGGAAGCGCGCTCTACAACGTGCCCGTCGCGGTCCGGCTGCGGGGCACCTTGAATCGGGGAGCGCTCGTGCGAGCCCTGGACGAAATCGTCCGGCGCCACGAATCCCTCCGCACGACGTTCGAGCTGCACGAAGGTCAGCCCGTCCAGCGCATCCAGCCCCACGCGCGCCTGCCGGTAGCGGACGTCGACCTGGAGGGAATCGACAGCGATCAGCGAGAGGCGGAGGTCCGGCGCCGGCTCGGAGTGGAGCTGGCGGAGCCCTTCGACCTGCACAGGGGACCGCTCATCCGGGCAAGCCTGCTGAAGCTGGGAGCCGCCGAGCACGTGCTGCTCATCACGATGCACCACATCGTGTCGGATGGCTGGTCGCTGGGAGTGCTGATCCGTGAAGTGGGGGCATTGTACGCGGCCTTCACGGAAGGGCGTCCGTCGCCGCTGCCGGAGCTGTCGTTGCAGTACGCGGGCTACGCGGCGTGGCAGCGCGGCTGGTTGCAGGGAGAGACGCTCCAGAAGGAGGTGAACTTCTGGAGGGAGCAGCTCGCCGGGGCGTCGCCCGTCCTGGAGCTGCCCACGGACCGTCCGCGTCCGGCGGTGCGAGGCAACGCGGGAGCAGTTCATTCCTTCGTGCTGCCGTCATCGCTGGAGCAGCGTCTTCGTGCGCTCGCGCAGAGCGAAGGTGCGTCGCTGTACATGGTGCTGCTGGCGGCTTGGCAGATGCTGCTGTCGCGCTACAGCGGGCAGACGGACATCAGCGTGGGTTCGCCCATCGCGGGGCGGACGAGGGCGGAGCTGGAGGGGCTCATCGGCTTCTTCGTCAACACGCTGGTGCTGCGTGCCCAGGTGGACGGAGAGAAGTCCTTCCGTGAGTTGCTGAAGCAGGTGAGAGGCACGGTGCTGGGCGCGTACGAGCACCAGGAGGTGCCCTTCGAGAAGCTGGTGGAGGCGCTCCAGCCCGAGCGCAGCCTGAGCCATACGCCCCTGTTCCAGTCACTGCTGGCGTTGCAGAACATGCCGGAGGGAGAGGCACAGCTGCCCGGGCTGACGATGAAGCCCTTGGAGCTGGAGATTCGGACGTCGAAGTTCGACGTGAGCGTCTTCTTCACGGAGACGCCGCAGGGCTTGAGCGGGGCGGTGGAGTACAGCACCGAGTTGTTCGAGGCGGCGACGGTGCGCCGGATGGTGGAGCACCTGCGGGTGCTGCTGGAGAGCGTGGTCGCGAAGCCGGAGGAAGCAGTGGGCCGGCTGCCCATGCTGACGGAGGCGGAGCGCCAGCAAGTCCTGGTGGCGTGGAACCCAACGGCCACGAAGTCCCCCCGCGACATGTCGGTGCACGCCCGCTTCGAGGCGCAGGCGAAGCGGACGCCGGACGCGATGGCGCTGAAGCTCGCGGAAGGGGGCGGCACGCTGACGTACGGCGAGCTGGAAGCGAAGGCGAACCAGTTGGCGCATCACCTGCGGAACCAGGGCGTGAAGCGCGGCACGCGGGTGGGCGTGTACGTGGAGCGCTCGTGGGAGATGGTAGCGGGGCTGCTGGCCATCCTGAAGGCGGGAGGCGCGTACGTGCCGGTGGACCGCAACTACCCGGCGGAGCGAATCGCGCTGCTGCTGGGGGATGCGGGCGTGAGCGTGACGCTGACGCAGCGGTCGCTGGTGGAGAAGCTGCCGTCGAGCGCGGGAACACCGCTGCTGCTGGACGCCGCATGGAGTGAGATCGCACACCAGCCGGTGTCGGCGCCGCGGGTAGAGGTCAGCGCCGAAGATCTGGCGTACGTGATGTTCACGTCAGGAAGCACGGGCCGCCCGAAGGGCGTGAGCGTGCCGCACCGGGGCATCACGCGACTGGTGGTGGGCAACGACTTCCTGCGGTTCGGGCCGGAGGAGGTCTGGTTGCAACTGGCGCCGGTGGCCTTCGACGCGTCGACGCTGGAGCTGTGGGGAGCGTTGCTGCACGGAGCGAAGCTGGTGCTGGCGCCGCCGCACGCGCAGACGCTGGAGGAGTTGGGCACGCTGCTGAAGCAGGAGCGCATCAGCACGCTGTGGCTGACGGCGGCGCTGTACGAGCAGATGGCGCTGCATCAGGTGGACGCGCTGGCGGGAGTGGCGCAAGTGCTCGCGGGCGGTGACGTGCTGCCGGCGCAGCGCGTGCGCGAACACCTGAAGCGCCTGCCACAAGGCGCGGTGCTGGTGAACGGCTACGGCCCGACGGAGAACACGACGTTCTCCACGACGCACACGCTCACGCGCGACACGTTGCCCACCTCAGCGGTACCCATCGGCAAGCCGATTGGAAACTCGACGGCGTACGTGCTGGACGCGCATGGCGATGTGGCCGGCGTGGGCGTGCCGGGAGAGCTGTACGTTGGCGGCGAAGGCCTGGCGTGGGGCTATCTGAACCGCGCGGACCTCACGGCCGAGCGCTTCGTCCCCAATGCCTTCAGCACGGAGCCCGGCGCCCGGCTGTACCGCACGGGAGACAAGGCGCGCTGGAAGGAAGACGGGACGCTGGAGTTCCTCGGCCGCACCGACTTCCAGGTGAAGGTGCGCGGCTTCCGCATCGAGCTGGGCGAAGTGGAAGCGGCCTTGCTCCAGCACTCGGACGCGGCGGAAGCCGTGGCGGTGGTGCGCGACGTCGGCGGAGACAAGCGGCTCGTCGCGTGGCTCGTGGCGAAGCCGGGGCAGAACCTCGACCCGAAGGCGGTGGAAGCGGAGCTGCGCAAGCACCTGCCGGAGTACATGGTGCCATCGGCGCTGGGCGTGTTGGACGCGCTTCCGCTCACGGCCAACGGCAAGGTGGACCGCAAGGCGCTGCCTGAAATCGAAGCGGCCCATTCGGAGCACGAGTACGAAGCGCCTCGCACGGAGTCGGAGCAGAAGCTGGCGGCCATCTGGGCGGAGGTCCTGCGGGCGCCCAGGGTGGGGGTGAGGGACAACTTCTTCTCACTCGGTGGCCACTCGCTGCTGGCGACCCAGGTGGTGTCGCGGATCCGGAAGGAGCTGGGCGCGGAGCTGCCACTGCGGACGTTGTTCGAGGCTCCGACGCTGGAAGCCCTGGCTCGACGGCTGGAGACGGCCGCGCGTCCGCTGCCCATGGCGCTGGAGTTGACCGCGAGCAGTGGACCGCCGCCTCTGTCGTTCGCGCAGCAGCGCCTGTGGTTCATCGACCAGATGGAGCCGGGAAGCGCGCTCTACAACGTGCCCGTCGCGGTGCGCCTGGAAGGCGAGCTGGACGTGGGAGCCCTGGACTGGGCCCTGCGTGAAATCGTCCGGCGCCACGAATCCCTCCGCACGACGTTCGAGCTGCACGAGGGCCAGCCAGTCCAGCGCATCCAGGCCGAAGCGCGCCTCCCCATGGGGCACATCGACCTGGGGACATTGGACAGCGAGCAGCGGGAGGCGGAAGTCCGGCGCCGGCTCGGAGTGGAGCTGGCGGCGCCCTTCGACCTGCACGCAGGGCCGCTCATCCGGGCGAGCCTGCTGAAGCTGGGAGCCGCCGAGCACGTGCTGCTCATCACGATGCACCACATCGTGTCGGATGGCTGGTCGTTGGGAGTGCTGATCCGTGAAGTGGGCGCGTTGTACGCGGCCTTCACGGAAGGACGACCGTCGCCGCTGCCGGAGCTGTCGTTGCAATACGCGGGCTATGCGGCGTGGCAGCGAGGCTGGTTGCAGGGAGAGACGCTCCAGAAGGAAGTGGACTTCTGGAGGGGGCAGCTCGCCGGAGCGCCGCCCGTCCTGGAGCTGCCCACGGACCGTCCGCGTCCGGCGGTGCGAGGCAACGCGGGAGCGGTTCATTCCTTCGTGCTGTCGTCGTCGCTGGAGCAGGGGCTGAAGTCGCTGGCACAGCGCGAGGGCGCATCGCTCTTCATGGTGCTGCTGGCCGGGTGGCAGGTGCTGCTGTCGCGCTACAGCGGCCAGTCGGACATCAGCGTGGGTTCGCCCATCGCGGGACGGACGAGGGCGGAGCTGGAAGGGCTCATCGGCTTCTTCGTCAACACGCTGGTGCTGCGGACGCAGGTGGACGGGGAGGCGTCCTTCCGTGAGCTGCTGAGTCAGGTGCGAGGCACGGTGCTGGGCGCGTACGAGCACCAGGACGTGCCGTTCGAGAAGCTGGTGGAGGCGCTGCAACCGGAGCGCAGCCTGAGCCACACGCCCCTGTTCCAGTCACTGCTGGCATTGCAGAACACGCCCGAGGGAGAGGCACAGCTGCCCGGGCTGACGATGAAGCCCTTGGAGCTGGAGATTCGAACGTCGAAGTTCGACGTGAGCGTCTTCTTCACGGAGACGCCGCAAGGCTTGAGCGGGGCGGTGGAGTACAGCACCGACCTGTTCGAGGCGGCGACGGTGCGTCGGTTGGTGGAGCACCTGCGTGTGCTGCTGGAAGGAGTGGTGGCGAAGCCGGAGGAAGCGGTGGGCCGGCTGCCCATGCTGACGGAGGCGGAGCGCCAGCAGGTGCTGGTGACGTGGAACCAGCAGCAGGCGGAGTACACGCGCGACGCGACGATTCCGCACCTCTTCGAAGCGCAGGCAAGGCGGACGCCGGATGCCGTCGCCGTGGTGAGTGGCAAGCAACGGCTGACGTACCGGGAGGTGGAAGCGAAGGCGAACCAACTGGCGCACCGGCTGCGCAAGCTGGGCGTGGGCCCGGAGTCCCGCGTGGGACTGTGCGTGGAGCGCACGGCGGACGTGGTGGTGGGAACGCTGGGCATCCTCAAGGCGGGCGGCGCGTACGTGCCGTTGGATCCGAGCTACCCGAAGGAGCGTCTGGGTTGGCTGCTGGAGGACGCGCAAGGCCCGGCGTTGGTAGCGCACTCGCACCTGCTGGAATCACTGCCCGCCTTCAGCGCGCAGGCGGTGTGCCTGGACCGTGAAGAGGAATGGGCGGAGGAGTCCTGCTGCCCCGTGACGTCGGAGGTGCGCCCGGAGAA
>NZ_RAWC01000203.1:0-16601 GCF_003611685.1 Corallococcus sp. CA049B
CCGTGCGCCACCTGGGCACCTTCGACGAGCTGCTCTACCTGGTCACCCCGTGGGTGGATGGAGAGACGCTGGAGGAGCGCCTGCGGCGCGGCCCCCTGTCGCTGCCGGAGGCCATCGTCCTGGGCCAGCGGCTGCTGAAGGCGCTCGCGGAGGCGCACCGCGAGGGCGTCCTCCACCGCGACGTGAAGCCCTCCAACATCCTGGTGCGCGACTTCCCGATGTCCGCCGCGTGGCTCACCGACTTCGGCCTGTCGCGCAGCGAGCGGTTGGACCCGTCCCTGCGCGACCTGCCCGTGGGCACCGCGCGCTACATGTCCCCGGAGCAGGCGGGGCTCATCAACCGGCCGGTGGAGGCGCCGTCGGACCTGTACGCGGTGGGCCTGGTGCTCTTCGAGGCGCTGTCCGGCCGCCCTGCCCTGGAGGGCGCGACGGTGGGCGAGGTGCTGCGCCTGCACCTCACCGCGCACCCGCGCCTGCGGCCCGTGGGCGTGGAGGTGCCGCTGGCGATGGAGGAGCTCATCGCGCGGCTGAGCCAGACGGATCCGCGCGACCGCTACCAGGCCGCGGACGCCGCGCTCGCGGACCTGAACGCGCTGGAGGCCGCGCTGTCCCGGGGTGAGGCGGAGCCCGCGCTCGTCACCGGCGCGCACGACCACCGCCAGAGCCTCACCGAGCCGTCCTTCGTGGGCCGCCGCGAGGAGCTGATGACGCTGGAGCGCGAGCTCGAACGCACGCGCGAGGGCGGCTCGCGCGCCGTGGTGGTGGAGGGCGAGTCCGGCGGCGGCAAGAGCCGGCTGTTGGAGGAGTTCTCCGCCCGGGCCTCGGGCCAGCGCGCGTGGGTGCTGCATGGCCAGGCGCAGGACCAGGCCGCGCAGCGCCCCTTCCAGCTCTTCGCGGGCGTGGCGGAGGGCATCGCCGCCGCCGCGCGCGAGGAGCCCCAGCTGGGCGCGCTCCTGCGGGAGCGGCTCGCGGGTCAGGAGGCCGGCCTGTGCACGGTGCTGCCCCCGCTCACGGAGGTGCTCTTCCCGGACTCGCGGACGCCGCGGTCGCAGGGGCTGGGGCCGGAGTCCCTGAGCGAGAGCCGCAGCGTGTGGAGCCTCACCGCGCTGTTGAGCGCGCTGGGCACGCCGGACGCGCCCGCGGTGGTGGTGCTGGAGGATTGCCAGTGGGCGGACACGCTCACGCTGCGCGCCCTGGAGGCGTGGTCGCAGGGCCGCCGCGCAGGGGACGGACGGCTGCTGCTCACCGTGTCCTTCCGCAGCGAGGACATCCACGCGGACCACGTGCTGAGGCGCCTGGCCCCGAGCGCGAACCTGAAGCTGTCCGCCTTTGGCGCGGCGGAGGTGGCGCTGCTGGCGGAGTCCATGGCCGGCGTGCTGCCGCCGGAGGCCGTGGAGCTGGTGACGCGGCTGGCGGAGGGCAACCCGTTCATGGCCTCCGCGGTGCTGCACGGGCTGGTGGAGGACGGCGTCCTCATGCCCGGCCCGGACGGCTGGTGGGTGCAGCCGGAGGCGATGGCGCACGCGCGCTCGTCGCGCCAGGCGGCCACCTTCCTGGTGCGGCGCCTGCGCCTCCTGCCGCCGGAGTCCCTGCACGTGCTCAGCGTGGGCGCCGTGCTGGGCAAGTCCTTCGACGCGAAGGCGGTGGCGGCCCTCTCCGGCACGCCGCTGGAGGCCGTCACCACCGCGCTGGAGCCGCCGCGCCGCCGGCACATGCTGTGGGCCGAGGGCACGCGCTCCACCTTCGTGCACGACAAGCTGCGCGAGGTGCTGCTGGAGCTGCTCTCCCCGGAGGAGCGCCGGGAGCTGCACCGGCTGGCCGCGCGGGCCGCCCAGCAGTCCGTGCCCACCGACCCCTTCGAGCTGGCCTACCACTTCGACGCGGCGGGTGAGAGCGCGCAGGCCCTGCCCTACGCGCTGGTGGCCGCGGAGCAGGCGCGCCAGCGCTTCTCCCTGGACAGCGCGGAGGTGAACTACCGCATCGCCGAGCGCGGCGCCTCAGCCGCGGACGCGCACACCCGCTACCGCATCGCGTCCGGGCTGGGCACCGCGCTGATGATGCGCGGCCGCTACGACGAGGCGCAGCGGCAGCTGGAGGCCGCGCAGGCCCTGGCGCACGACCGGCTGGAGCAGGGCCGCACGCTGGGCCACCTGGGCGAGCTCGCCTTCAAGCGCGGCCAGACGGTGCAGGCCAACGCCTACCTGGAGCAGGGCCTGAAGCTCTTGGGCCGCTGGGTGCCGCCCGGCACGCTGACCACCGGCGCCAGCGCGGCGTGGGAGATCCTCACGCAGGCGGCTCACACCGTGGCGCCGCGCCTGTGGCTGGGCCGCAAGTCCCTGGCGCGGGGCGAGGAGGACCTGCTCGCGGTCAACCTCTACAGCCGGCTCGCGTACGGCTACTGGTACCAGCGGGGCCGCGCCGCGGTGCTGTGGGCGCACCTGCGCGACATGAACCTGGCGGAGCGCTACCCGCCCACGCCGGAGCTGGCGCAGGCCTACTCCGCGCACTCGCCCGCGCTCACCACCCTGCCCTGGTTCCAGCGCGCGTACGCCTACGCGGAGAAGTCGCTGGCCCTGCGTCAGCAATTGGGCGACGTGTGGGGCCAGGGCCAGTCGCTGCACTTCTACGGCCTGGCCCTCTATGCGTCATCGCGCTTCAAGGAGTGCATCGAGAAGTGCCGGGAGGCGGTGCGCCTGCTGGAGCGCACCGGCGACCCGTGGGAGGTGAACAACGCCACCTTCCAGATCGCCATGTCGCTCTACCGCCTGGGCCGCCTGAAGGAGGCCGCGGGGGTGAGCCAGAAGCTGCACGCGGCGGCGCTCGCGCTGGGGGACCGGTACTCGCTGCGCCTGGGCCTGGAGGCGTGGGCCAAGTCCACCGGGGGCCGCATCCCCGCGGCGCTGCTGGAGACGGAGCTGGCGGCGCCCACCGCCACCGACCCGCAGTCCTTCGCGGGCGTGCTCCAGGCGGAGGGACTGCGCCTGCTGCGCGAGAACGAAACCGCGCGCGCCGCGGAGGTGCTGGAGCGCGCCGAGCGCGTGGTGGAGGACGCGCACCTGCGTCAGGAGTACGTGGCCCCCATCACCCCGTGGCTCGCCACCGCGCGCAGGCGGCTGGCCCAGCAGTCCAGCCCCCTCAATCCCAGACAGCGCGACCGGCTCCTGAAGGAGGCGGATGGCGTGGCGAAGCGCGCCCACGACGTCGCGCGCACCTACCGCAACAACCTGCCCCATGCGCTGCGCGAGCGCGGCCTGATGTGCGCGCTGCGCGGCCGGCCCGCGCGGGCCCGCAAGCACCTGGACGAAGCCCTGCGCGTGGCCGAAGAGCTGGAGATGCGCCAGGAGCGCGCGCTCACGCTCCAGGCCCGCGGCGAGGTGGGCCGGGTGCAGGGCTGGCCCGGCGCCGCGCGCGACCTGGAGACGGCGGCGCGAGAGCTGGAGGCCATGGAGAACGGCCTGCACAGGGGGACGGAGCACGGCACCGGCGTGGAGACGCTGTCGCTGGTGGACCGCTTCCCTCGCGTGCTGGAGGTGGGGCGCAGGCTCGCGTCCGCCCTGTCGCGCGAGGCCGTCTTCGAAACGGCGCGCCAGTCCATGCAGGAGCTGCTGCGCGCGGAGCGCTGCGCCGTGGTGGACCCGCGCACGGTGGTGTCCGAGGAGGACGCGAAGAACCAGGGCCTCAGCCGCACCGCGCTCGCCCGCGCGCTGGAGACAGGCCGCATCACCGTGCTGGGCCAGGGGCTGCCCGGCGGCATCAGCGAGAGCATGGAGCTGCTCGGGGTGCGCTCGCTCCTGTGCGCGCCCCTCCAGGTCCGCGGCAAGACGGTGGCGTGCGTGGTGGCCAGCCACCGCAAGGTGGGCGCGCTCTTCGGCGAGGACGAGGAGCGCCTGGCCTCCTTCGTGGCCGTCCTCGCGAGCGCGGCGCTGGAGAACGCGGAGAACTTCGAGCGCGTGGCCGCCCTCTCCGAGGAGCAGGGCCGCCTCTACCGGGAGGAGCAGGAGGCCGTGCGCCGGCGCGACGACTTCCTGTCCATCGCCGCGCATGAACTGAAGACGCCGCTCACGTCGCTGCAGCTGCACATCCAGGGGCTCCAGGCGAAGGCCAGGGGCGCGCCCATGCCCCCGGAGAAGCTGACGGCGAAGCTGGAGTCCGCCTACTCGCAGACGCAGCGGCTGGGGAAGCTGGTCAACGACCTGTTGGACATCTCCCGCATCGCGCAGGGCCAGCTGCACATCAAGCGCGAGGACGTGGACCTGGTGACGCTGGTGCGAGGCCAGCTGGAGCGCAGCCGCGAGGCCCTGGCCCGCGCCGAGTGCGAGGTGCGCTTCCACGCCAGCGAGCCACGCCTCGTCGGCCACTGGGACGCGCTCCGGCTGGAGCAGGTGGTGGGCAACCTCTTGACCAACGCCATGAAGTACGGCGCGGGCAAGCCGGTGGAGGTGACGCTGGACGGGGACGCGACGGGCGTGCGCCTGGAGGTGCGCGACCACGGCATCGGCATCGCGGAGGAGGACCGGGCGCGCATCTTCGAGCGCTTCGAGCGCGCGGTGTCCGTGCGCCACTACGGCGGCTTCGGGCTGGGGCTCTGGATCGTCCGCGAAATCGTCCAGGCGCTGGGCGGCAACATCGACGTCGCCAGCGCCCCGGAGCAGGGCTCCACCTTCACCGTCACCCTGCCCCGCTCCGGCGCACCGGTGCACTGACTAGCGGCGCGTCACTTCCAGGTAGATGACGTTGTCCTGCGAGTCGCGGAACAGCCGCACGGTGTCCACCTGCTCCAGCGGCGTCTCCGCCAGCAGGTCGCGCATGCCGTCCTCGTCCCGGTAGGTGAGCCACCAGTCCATGAAGGCCTCCATGTAGCCCGTCTCCGGCGGGTGCACCGCGAAGTTGGCCACCAGCAGGCGTCCACCCGGGCGCAGCATCTGGAAGAGCAGCGCGGTGAGGCGGGCGGCCACGGAGTCCGACAGGTAGTCATACAGCCCGGCGGAGTACGCGAAGTCCAGGTCCTGGAACGCCGCCTTGCCCGCGAGCAGCGAGCGGACCGAGCCGCACACCGGCCGCACGATGCCACCCGGGTGCAGGCGCGAAATCTCCGCCAGGCTCACCGGATCCTGGTCGAACGCGATGAGCTCCTGGAGCCTCCGCTCCGCCACCGCGCGCGACGACTCCGCCTCCCGCAGGTGCCCGCACGCCACCGACAGCACGCGCCCGTCGGGCCGCCGCCCGGCCGTCTCGTCCATCATCCGCGCGAGCAGCTCCCGGCGCTCGCGCACGCTGCGCGCGGAGGGCTGCCCGTGCATGTAGCGGTAGATTTCGCGGCCCGCGTGCAGCTCGTCCGCCGCGTGGTCCATGTAGAGGTAGTCGATGAGCGCCGCGTCCCCCGCGTAGCCGCGCGGCCGCTCGAAGGCGTGCCGGGTGAAGGGGCACTGATGCAGGAAGGGGCGCATGGGGTGCTTGCGCGCCAGCTCCTGACAGAAGCGCTTCCACACCTCCGGGCTCCACTGCCGCCGCCGCTTGATGAGCCCCCCGTGCAGGGCCGTCATTCCGGCATGCAGCGTCTCGTCCGGCCCCTGCATCATCCGGGAGTGCAGGCGGTCCAGCCACTCCCGCGCCTCCATGAACGCTTCCTCGGGTGGAGGCGCCTCTTCCCGGGCGGCATTCACCAGGATGAGGTGGTTGGCTTCAGGCGCGACCGGACGAGCCGCGCCGTGGACCGACAAGATGGGTTGGCGCATAGGCATCATCCTGACAACCGGGGAGCGGGGGGCATCCACTTCCCGCGCCCCCGCCCTTCGCCAGGCCCGGCTCCAGCCAGCCGGCCGAGCCACCCTGCACCGCCCGGCCCACACCGGGCGCACGTGGCGTGACGCCCCGGGTCCGCGGGGCCCTCCGGGCGCGGTTCTACCCGCGAGGTCCGACAATCCCCGCTCCGGGGGGAGGGATTGCGGGGGGCGCGGTATCCGGCGACAGGCACTGCGGTTAGGATGGCGCGCCCCGCCTGGAAGAGAGCCGCAAGCCGCGCATGAAGATTGAAATCGCCCACCTGCCCCACGACATCATCGAGATCATCTATCCGTCGGAAGTGACGCCGAAGGACGTGACCGAGTACGTCGAGCAACTGAAGAAGGACATCACCGCCCGCGGGGGCACGGAGTGGTCCGCGCTGGTGGACCAGTCCAGGCTTCGGGTGATGCCCGCCACGGTGGTGGGGGAGATGGCCCGGCTGAACGCCTACGCCCAGCAGCGCGGCATGAAGCGCTCCGCGCGCGTGGTGAGCGACCCCGGCAGCGGCCTGCAGGCGTGGCGCATGACCAAGAACGCCGGCCTCACCATCCCCGCGAAGACCTTCGAGTCCCGCTCCGAGGCCCTGTCCTGGCTCGAAGCCCCCGACGCGGACTGAGCGCAGGACCCCCGACGTCCCCTCCCCCCGGTCCTTTCATGCGACCGCACGGGTCCGTCTACGTCTTCCAGTAACACCCCCATTCTTCGCTGTGTCTGTCGCCGTACCCGTCAGGAGTCACCCGCATGTCCGTGTCCGCCCCCGCCCGCCGCGCGAAGCTGCTCGGCACCCTGTTCTGTACCCTCACCGCCCTGGCCTGTGGGCCGGCCCCCGAGTCCGGCGCGCCGGAGCAGCAGCCCGCGCTGTCCGAGTCCAGCGCGCCGGTCGTCTACGGCAACGACGACCGCTACGACGTCTACGCGCACCCCAGCGCGGCCCTGCGGGACCTGGCGCGTCAGTCCACCGTGATGCTGACGGTCCCGGACTTCCTCGACATGAGGGACCCGAACAACGTCAAGGTGGACCCGCTGACGCTGGGCGAATACGAGGAACTCTGCTCGGACCAGCGCTTCTACGACGACCCCATCCCGGCCCTCTGCTCCGGCACGCTCATCGACGATGACCTGGTGCTCACCGCCGGCCACTGCGTGGGGCCCGCGACGCCCAACGACGACTTCATCGAGTGCAAGGACGCGCGCTTCGTCTTCAACTTCTACAAGACGGCGGACGGCCAGCTGCAGAACATCACCAGCCAGGACGTCTTCTCCTGCAAGAGCATCGTCGCCCGGCACCTGAGCACCGGGAACGAAGCCAGCATCCTGGACTACGCCATCATCCGGCTGGACCGCTCCGCGGCCCCGCGCTTC
The DNA here is from genome assembly GCF_003611685.1 of Corallococcus sp. CA049B. NCBI lineage: Bacteria > Pseudomonadati > Myxococcota > Myxococcia > Myxococcales > Myxococcaceae > Corallococcus > Corallococcus sp. CA049B. Next base: position 7,147 of record NZ_RAWC01000203.1, read on the forward strand.
AAGCCCGCCCCGGTGCGTCCGGGCAACGCGGCCCTGACGACGGGCCAGAACGTGGCCGTCATCGGCAGCGGCAGCGGCGTCCCGTTCAAGATCGACTCGGGCGGCTCCGTGCGTGAGAACAACGCCGAGTACATGGACTTCTTCGTCGCCAGCACGGACACCTTCGCGGGCAACTCCGGCTCCGGCGTGTACGAGACGGCCACCCACACGGTCGCGGGCATCCTGGTGCGCGGCGACGATGACTACAAGAGGCGCGCGGGCGCCAGCTGCTACGAGGTCAACGTCTGCGCGGAGAATGGCTGCAACGGTGAGGAGATCACCTACGTGCACCACGCCATCGAGGGGCTGTGCGCGGCCACCACCAACCTGCGGCTGTGCGGCACCACGCCGCCGAAGTTCGACTTCACCGCGTCCAACACCTCCAGCGCCACGCGCAACACCGTCAACGGCACGGTGACGCTCAAGGCCGGCGACAAGCTCACCGTGGGCACCTGCGGCGTCAAGGACGCGGCCCTCACCAGCGGTGACTCCTGGGTGCGCCTGCGCGGCCCGTCCGGCGCGGAGGTCGCCTCCAACGACGACGGCTGCGGCAGCGGCTTCGGCTCGAAGCTCACCTACACGGCCAGCGTCGCGGGCACCTATGAAGTCCGCGCCGGCTGCTACCAGAACGGCGGCTGCGCCGGCACGGTGGCCTGGGAAATCACCTCGGGCGGCACGACCACGCCCGCGGGCGGCACCCAGGCCTTCAGCGTCAGCGACACCAACAACGCCACGCGCAACACGCAGAACGTGAACGTGGACATCGCGGCCGGCCAGACGCTGACCTTCGGCAGCTGCGGCGTGGGGAGCGCGACGGGCACGGGTGACACGGTGGTGCGCCTGTTCAACGCCGCCGGCCAGCAGGTGACGTTCAACGACGACGCCTCCGGCTGCGGTTCGCTGTCCCGCGCGACCTACACCGCGCCGGCGAGCGCGGGCGGCGCGTACACCATCCGCGTGGGCTGCTTCGGCGCCGATGCGTGCAGCGGCACGCTGGCCTGGACCCTCCAGTAGCCTTTCGCGGCTCCGCTGTCCTTCCGGGCCTGTCACTCCCTCGTGGTACGGGGAGGGGCGGGCCCGGTGTCTTTTGCCCCGCAGCTCCCCCTCCTCGGAGGGCCAACCTCCCCACCCGGCCCTTGACACCTTGGAGGGCGAGGTCTAACGCAAGGCGCCATGAGCACACCCCGCTTCCCGCCGTCGCCCCGCCGCCCCGTGAGCACCGAGGGTCCGCTGCGAGTCCTGCTGCTGGAGAACATCCACGCCTCGGCCCAGGAGATGCTGAAGCTGGAGGGTTTCGAGGTGGAGCGGCTGTCCGCGGCGCTCAAGCCGGAGGACCTGGCGGAGCGGCTCAGGGGCGTGCACCTGTTGGGCATCCGCAGCAAGACGACAGTGCCGGAGGAGTCGCTGAGGTACGCGGAGGACCTGCTGGCGATTGGGGCCTTCTGCATCGGCACCAACCAGGTGGATCTGATCGCCTCCAGCGTGCACGGCGTGCCGGTTTTCAACGCGCCGTTCAGCAACACGCGCAGCGTGGCGGAGATGGTGCTGGCGGAGGTGGTGGTGCTGACGCGCCAGCTGTTCGACCGCAGCCGCGAGGTGCACGCGGGGCAGTGGCGCAAGGTGGCCACGGGCAGCCACGAGGTGCGCGGCAAGACGCTGGGCATCATCGGCTACGGGCACATCGGCTCGCAGCTGGGCGTGCTGGCGGAGGCGCTGGGCATGCGCGTCCTCTACTACGACGTGATGACGAAGCTGCCCCTGGGCAACTCGCGGTCGGTGCCCACGCTGAACGCGCTGCTGGCGGAGTCCGACTTCGTGACGCTGCACGTGCCTGCGCTGGCGTCCACGCACCTGATGATGGGCGCGGAGCAGCTGGCGGCCATGAAGCCGGGCGCGTGCCTCATCAACGCCAGCCGCGGCACGGTGGTGGACATCCCGGCGCTGGCGCAGGCGCTGCGCTCCAAGCACCTGGGCGGCGCGGCGGTGGACGTGTACCCGGAGGAGCCGGAGGGCAACTCGGACGGCTTCGTGACGCAGCTGCAGGGGCTGCCCAACGTGGTGCTCACGCCGCACATCGGCGGCTCCACGGAGGAGGCGCAGGCGTCCATTGGCAAGGAGGTGGCCACGTCACTGCTCAAGTTCGTGAAGGGCGGCGCGACGACGGGCGCGGTGAACTTCCCCAACGTGGAGGCGCCCATCAACCCGGGCACCCACCGCATCATCAACGTGCACCGCAACACGCCGGGCGTGCTGCGTGACATCAACCGCATCGTGTCCGACCTGAACGCCAACATCCACGCGCAGGTGCTGAGCACGGACGCGAACGTGGGCTACCTGGTGATGGACCTGGACCAGGACGTGTCCCGCCAGGTGTGCGAGGCCATCGCCGGGCTGGAGACGGACATCAAGACGCGCATCGTGTCTTAAGCGTCCAATATCTTCCCCGGGTTGAGGATGCCCGCGGGGTCCAGCGCGCGCTTGAGGGTGCGCAGCAATTCCAGCTCACCGGGCGCGCGCGTGTAGTCCAGGTAGTCCTTCTTGAGCAGGCCGATGCCGTGCTCGGCGGAGATGCTGCCGCCGTGCTTGCGCACGAGGTCGAACATGGCGTGGTCGGACTGCTTCGCGTGGGCGAAGAAGTCCGCCTTCTCCACCGCGTCCGGCTTCATCACGTTGACGTGCAGGTTGCCGTCGCCAATGTGGCCGAAGAGGCAGATCTCCCAGCCCGGGTAGCGGCTGGCGAAGACGGCGTCCAGCTCCGCGCAGAACGCCTCCAGGTTCGCCACCGGCAGGGAGATGTCGTTCTTGTGCAGCACGCCCGTGGCGGAGAGGCTCTCGCTGATGGACTCGCGCAGCGACCACAGTTCCTGCGCCTGCGCCGCGCCTTGCGCCTGGGTGCCGTCCGTGACGAGCCCGCGCTCGAAGAGCGAGCCGAGCCACGCCTCCACCGCCGCCGGGTCACCGCCCTCGGACTCCAGGAGGACGTAGCAGCCGCTGGGGGCCTCGAAGGGCGAGCGCAGCTTGCGGTGGCGCTGCACGCGGGCCAGGCACTTGTCGGTGAAGAACTCGTAGGCGGAGAGCACCAGCGGCGCCTGGCGCGCGTCGCGGAACAGCCGCAGCACGGCGGCCACGTCCGGCACCGCGAAGAGGAAGACGTCCTGCTTGCCGGGCAGCCGCGTCAGCTTGAGCGTGGCCTCCGTGATGATGCCCAGCGTGCCCTCGCTGCCAATGAAGAGCTGGCGCAGGTCCGCGCCGGTGTTGTTCTTCTCCAGCGCGCCGTTGAGCTCCAGCACCTGCCCCTGCGCCGTCACCACCTGGAGGCCCAGCACCCACTGCCGGGTGAGGCCGTAGCGGATGACCTTCACGCCGCCCGCGTTGGTGGCGATGTTGCCGCCCACGGTGCTGCTGCCCTTGGACGCGAAGTCCACCGGCCACGTGAGCCCGTGCGGCGCGCAGTGCTGGTGCACTCCTTCCGTCACCGCGCCCGCCTGCACGCGCACCGTGTTGCCAAGCAGGTCCACGGGCTCCATGCGCGTCATGCGCTTGAGCGACAGCACCACCTCGCCGCGCATGGCCACCGCCCCGCCCGCCAGGCCCGTGCGGCCGCCCGAGGGCACGATGGCCACGCGGTGCTGGTGGCACAGCGCGACGAAGCGGGCCACCTCCTCCGTGGTGCGAGGGAAGACCACCGCACCCGGCGCGGGGGCGTACACGCGCGTCCAGTCGCGGCCGTACTCCTGGAGCTCCGCGGGCTCCCGGGTGAGGAAGTCGGCGGGGAAGGACTCGGCGATGGCGCGGAGGAAGTCGGCGGGCAGCGCGGCGGTGGACATGGGTCCAAGGCGTATTGCAGCCCCCGGGGCGTGACAAGCCCGGCGGAGGCCTGGAGCACAGCCCCTGACGCATGCCGGGCTGGGAAAAAGCCAAGGGTTCCAACTCTCCCCGTATAGGGCTCGACGCCGCGCCCTCGTCGCGGTGGACCTCCCAAGGAATGCCCCATGTCGTCGTTTCGCGCACTCGCCCTGCTGGCCGCCCTGTCCCTTGCCCCGAGCACCGCCGGGGCCGAACCGGAGGCGCCCGTCTCGGGCGAGACCTATGTCTTCACGTCGGTGGATGCCTACTCCGTGGGCCCCACCACGTTCGACGTCACCGGGACCCTCGTGGGTGAGAGCACACCGCGCACCTTCAGGTTCTGGTCCGGGGGCGACTACGCCGTCGAGGCGTCGCGGTGTGATCGGCTGGCGCTGCTCGCCATGACCCGGCCCGGGCGCTATCTGTTCTCGTGGAGCCACGAGATTGCCTACATCAGCCCCCCGACCTGCACGCTGACCCGTCAGTAGCTCCGGCTCCTTCCATGAAGACGCGGGTGCGCATGATGCGGGCATGGGTGTGGCTCGCCCTGGGATTTCAGTTGGGCTGCGGTGTCGGTGGAGGCTTGGGTCCCCGGGACCTGGACGGCGATGGCCATCCGGCGGTGATGGACTGCGATGACACGAACCCCACCCTGTGGCGGTCCGTCACGGGTTACGCGGACACGGATGGGGACGGCTTCGGCGACGCGGCCTGGCCCGTCATCTGCGTGGGCGACACGACGACGGGGTGGACGCGGGAAGCGGGCGACTGCGCGCCGGGGGATGCCACCCGCTGGCGCTCCGTGCCGGGCCTGTACCCGGACGCGGACGGGGACGGAGCCACGGGCAAGGGGCCGGTGACGGGCTGCGTGGGGGAGTCGCTCCTGGGCTACCGGGAGCAGGCGGGCCCACCGGACTGCGATGATGGGGACGCCACGGTGTCGGCGCTCGCCCAGGCGTGGGCGGATGCGGACCAGGACGGCGTGGGCGCGGGCGACGCCATCACCTGGTGTCCGAGCCAGGGGCGCTCGCCGCCCAAGGGGTACGTGCGCACCTCGGGCGACTGCGCCCCTCGGGACACCCGCTTCTGGCAACAGCTGCCCTTCACCCACCGGGACGAGGACGGGGACGGCTTCACCGTGGCGCAGGAGGGCACCGTGTGCGCGGGCGAGCACCTGCCCGCTGGATACGGCACCGTGTCCGGCCCGGCTGACTGCGACGACCACCAGGCCCGGCGCACCGTGAGGGTCGAGCGCTGGTGGGATGCGGATGGGGACGGCTACGGCGACGGATCATCGATGCTTCGCTGCGTGGGGCCGGAGGAGTCCGTGCCGGGAGAGACCTTCCGGGGCGGGGACTGCGCGCCGGGCGACAGCAACCGCTGGCAGCCGCGGGCCTACGCCTCCAGGGATGCCGACGGCGACGGCTACCTGTCCCCGGCGACAGGCGAGGTCTGCAGCGGCTTCTGGCTGCCCCAGGGCTACTCCCAGTCAGTTCGGAATGACGACTGCGACGACGGGAACCCGGCGCTGTTCCGCGCCTGGAGCGTCCACGCGGACGTGGATGGGGACGGCGTGGGTTCCGGCGCGGCGACTTCCATCTGCGGCACGGCGGCCGTGCCCCGGGGCTACTCCGCGCAGGCCACGGACTGCGCGCCCCAGGACGCCGCCGTGTGGCGGATGCTGGGCTTCACCCACCGCGACGCCGACGGCGACACGTACACCGTGGCGCAGACGGGCGAGCTGTGCGCGGGCTCCAGCCTCCCCGCGGGCTACGCCTCCCAGCCGCTGTCCGGCGAGGACTGCGACGACACGAGCGCCGCCGCGTACCGGAACGTGACGGCCTACGCGGACACGGACGGGGATGGCGTGGGCGCGGGAGCATCGACGCTCCTCTGCACCAACGGACAGGTCCCCAGCCCCTGGTCCGCCAGCGACACGGACTGCGACGCGCAGGACGCGGCGCGCTGGCAGGACCTGGAGGCCACCCACGCGGACCACGACGGGGACGGCTTCACCGCGCCCATCCCCGCGCAGCGCTTCTGCACGGGAAAGGCCCTGCCCCCGCCCTACTTCGCCAAGGCCGTGGGCAACGACTGCGACGACGCGGACGCGGACCGCTACCGGTGGCTCGCCCTCTACCGCGACCAGGACGCCGACGGCGTCGGCGCCACGCCCCGGCAGATGATGTGCCTCGGCGCGGCGGCGGTCGCCGGCTGGTCGAAGTACGGGGATGACGCGGATGACAACGACGCCGCCGTCCAGACGGATGAAGCCATGGACGAGGAGCTGAGCCTCATCCTGGACCTGTAGGGCCGCTATTCCTTCAGGAAGGCCAGCAGTGCTCCGTTGATGACGTCCTTGTTGACGGAGCACATGCCGTGGCTGAAGCCCGGGTAGACCTGGAGCTTCGCGCCCTTCACGAGCGTGGCGGTGATGCGCCCCCCGCCGTCGATGGGGACGATCTGGTCGTCATCGCCGTGCATCACCAGCGTAGGCACGTCGAAGCGGGCCAGGTCCGCGCGGAAGTCCGTCTCGGAGAAGGCCTTCACGCAGTCGTACTCGGCCTTGAGGCTCCCCATCGCCCCCTGGAGGCAGAAGCTCTCGCGCAGCCCTTCCGACACCTTCGCGCCTGGCCGGTTGAAGCCGTAGAACGCCAGGCTCAGCTCCATGAAGAAGCTGGAGCGGTCCCCGCGCACGCCCGCGCGAATGTCGTCGAAGACCTTCATGGGCAGACCGTTGGGGTGCCAGTCTGTTTTAAGCATGATGGGCGGCACGGCGCTGATGAGCACCGCTTTGGCCACGCGCCCGGTGCCATGGCGCCCGATGTAGCGCGCCACCTCCCCCCCGCCCGTGGAGTGGCCAACGTGGACGGCCTTGCGCAGGTCCAGCGCGGAGGTCAGCTCCGCGAGGTCGTCCGCATACGTGTCCATGTCGTGGCCATCCCACGGCTGCGACGAGCGCCCGTGTCCCCGGCGGTCATGGGCGATGGTGCGGTAGCCCCGCTCGGACAGGAACAGCATCTGGTCCTCGAAGGCGTCGGACGTGAGCGGCCAGCCGTGCGAGAAGACGACAGGCTGCCCGTCCCGGGGGCCCCAGTCCTTGAAGTACAGCTGCGTGCCATCGCGCGTGGTGAGGAAGCTGCCGGAAATCCGGCCCGTGTGCGGGGAGCCCGTCTGGGTTTCGTTCGTCATGGCGCGACGGTGCGCATCCAGGTCCGGGGCGCACACTGCCCTGGGGGCTGGAGGAACGCCTTCCCAGGTGCAGGTTGGATGGGCATGAGGAAAGAGTGCCCCATCGGCTTCCTACCCATACAACCTGGAGCGGCGGAAGTGGAGAAGGTGACCTCCAGCCGCGTGTCCCCTGCTACGGTCACTCAGGTCCCCCCGGAGGTCGTCCGCTGGTGCCTCGCGTGTCTCGTCAACTCGTCGTGTTGTCCCTGCTCCTGCTGGGCGCGAACGCCCTGGGCAAGGAGTCCTCACGCGGGCGCGAGCTGACGCGGCGGAAGGTGACGCTCTCCCGGTCCACGGCGGACATGCCGGTGGAGCTTCACGTCGCGCCCAACTACCTCACCACGCTGGAGTTCGACTCGCCCGTGGACCGCGCCGGGGTGAAGCTCGCGGACAGCGGAGGCCGCTTCGTGCTGTTCGAGGTGGGCACCCGGCTGGTGACGCTCAAGCCCGCGAACGACCTGCCCCCCGGCGAGCGCGTGCTGCTGACCGTGCCCTTCGCGGATGACCGGGTTCCTGCCAGTGCCCTGTTCGCGCTCGCCATGCACCCCTCCGAAGTGGACGTGCAGGTGCAGGTGGCGCGCCTGCCGCGCACGGCCGAGGCGGTGCAGGCCGAGCTGGACGAGGTGCGCGCCGCGTGCGCGAGCAAGGATGCGGAGCTGGAAGCCCTCCGGAAGCACGGCTCCGCGAACGGTCCGGTCGGCATGATCCTCGCGGGCATGATGGGCCCCAGGGGGATCACGGCAAAGAGAATCAATGCAGCTTCGAAGAGTGGCGATGACCTGAGCTCGGAAGGCATCATCGCCTACCGGGGCCCCGGCTGGATGGCCCTGTCGCTGGAGGTGGAGAATGCCGGCTCCACTCCCTGGACACCGGCGGAGGCGAGGCTCTTCCTCGGGAACGGCGGACGGCCCCACGACCTGCCCGTGCGGATGAAGGAATCCCGGCTCGAGCCGGGAAAGAAGGCCCGCGTGGTGGTGGAAACCAAAGGCTTGAACAAACTCGAAGGCTCGGACCTCCGGCTGGAGTTGCGCGACAGCGCGGGCACCCGTCGCCTTCTCTTCGGCCCCTTCGTGTTCTAGAAGCGGCCGCATGGTCATCGCGACGATTCCCGCGCACCTGGGACCCGGCCAGCGGGTGGATGGCTTTCGCGTGGTGCGGCCGCTGGGTTCAGGCAGCTATGGCGCGGTCCTCCTCGTGGAGAAGGGTGGCCAGCGCTTCGCGATGAAGTTCTCCACGCACCGCGCCAGCAGCGGGGATGAACAGCAGGCGGATGCGCGCCTGATGCGCGAGGCGGTGTGCCTCCTCCACCTGCAAGACCATCCCAACATCGTGCGTTGCTGGGCCCACAGCCGATGGCCCGACATCCAACATGGCTGGCGCTACATCATCCTGGACTACGTGGAGGGCTACACGCTGGGCGAGTGGCTGGAGAAGACCCACCCCACGGCGCATGAGGTGGTGCGGGTGTTCGTCAAGCTCGCCTCGGCCCTGGCGCACGCGCATTCGCGCGGCGTCTTCCACCGGGACGTGAAGCTGAGCAACATCGTCGTGCGTGCCTCCGACGGCGAGCCGTTCCTCCTGGACTTCGGCGTCAGCAGCTACCTGCTGGCGCCGGAGTTGACGGACACGCCCCTGCCCCCGGGCACCCGGCGCTACCGCTCCCCGGAAGCCGCACGGTTCCTGAAACAACACGGAGACGAGCGCGGGGCCCGCTATCCCTTCAAGGCCACCGACGACGTCTATGCCCTGGGCCTCTGCCTCTATGATCTGCTGACCATCCCCCGGCCTGTGAGCGACCCGCCCGCGCTCTACGTGGGAGGCCGGTGGACACCGCCCGCGCCGCAGACGCTCAACCCGCGGGTGCCCGAGGCCCTGGGCCGGGCAGCCCTCCACTTCATCGCCCGGGACCCCGAACAGCGCGCGGCCTCCGCGGAGGTGCTGCGGCGCGAGCTGGCGGAGCTGCTGCCAGAGACCGGGCACGCATGGAGGGCGGGGCCGCTGCACGGGGCCGCGCCGCCGCTCCAGCCCGTTCCCAAGCAAGCCTCCGCGCAGGGGAGGGTCCCCGGACGTCGTGGGAGACGGTGGGTCGCGGCAGGGGCCTCCGCTGCGCTCCTGCTGATGGCCTGGGTGGGCTTCGTGGGGCTGCGAGTCCCCGGGTTCCCCGAGCCGCGCTCCCCCCTGGGCGGGGACGGGATGGCGCCCCCCGCCAAGATGGACGCGAGCATCAGCGCCCGGGCGCCACCTTCGGATCCATCGCCTGCCCCTGAGGTAGCGTCCCCCGCCCCAGCACCTGTCCCGAAGGAAAGTCCTCCCGTGAAGCGCGCCCCTGCCCCCATGAC
>NZ_RAWC01000204.1:0-16517 GCF_003611685.1 Corallococcus sp. CA049B
CCTTGAGAGGGGGGACCCGAGCGTGAAGCCTTGCCGGGCCGGGAGGGGGCGCCCGGCCGGCGGGGGCCCGGGGAGGAGCGGCCGGAAGAACTCTTCGCGGCGCGGGGACGGTGAATCTGCTTAGGGGACATTGCGTGGACTCGGTTCCGCTTTACTCTGGGCCACCGCGCGCCGGGCGGCCAGCCGAGAGGAAGTTTCGGGGGGCGCGCGTGGTTTTGGTCTGGTTCTCCCTTACATCTCCTGGGAATTCCCTTCACTCGCCGCGCTCCTTCGTGGATCCTCCGGCGAGAGAGCCAACATGATTGAATGGACGCTAAAGAAGCTCATCGGGACCAAGAATGAGCGCGAGCTCAAGAAAGCCCGCCTGAAGGTCTCCCGCATCAACGAACTGGAAGGCCGCATGAAGGCCCTCCAGGACGATGACTTCGCGCGCGAAACCGCCCGGATGAAGCAGGAGATCGCGAACGGCAAGCCGCTCGACGACCTGCTCTTCGAGGCCTTCGCCCTCACCCGCGAGGCGGCGCGCCGGGTCATCGGCCAGCGTCACTACGACGTGCAGCTCATCGGCGGCATGTTCCTGCACGAGGGCTGCATCGCGGAGATGCGCACCGGTGAAGGCAAGACGCTCACCGCGACGCTGCCCTCCTACCTCAACGCCCTGTCCGGCCGCGGCGTCCACGTCGTCACCGTGAACGACTACCTGGCCCGCCGCGACGCGGAGTGGATGGGCCGCGTCTACAAGTTCCTGGGCATGACGACGGGCTGCGTGCTCCACGAGCTGTCCGACAAGCAGCGCCAGGAGGCGTACCGCTCGGACATCACGTACGGCCAGAACAACGAGTTCGGCTTCGACTACCTGCGCGACAACATGAAGTTCCGTCTGCAGGACTACGTCCAGCGTGAGCTCAACTACGCCATCGTCGACGAGGTGGACTCCATCCTCATCGACGAGGCCCGCACGCCGCTCATCATCTCCGGCCCCACCGAGGACAGCACCGACAAGTACTACCGGGTGGACCAGGTCATCCCGGGCCTCGTGCCGGACCAGGACTACACCCTGGATGAGAAGCACCGCTCGGTGGCCCTCACCGATGACGGCATCGACAAGCTCCAGAAGCGCCTCAACGTCGGCAACCTCTACGACCCGGGCGAAATCGAGACCCTCCACCACGTCGAGCAGGCCCTGCGCGCGCACACGCTCTACAAGCGCGACAAGGACTACGTGGTGAAGGACGGCGAGGTGCAGATCGTCGACGAGTTCACCGGCCGCCTCATGCAGGGCCGCCGCTGGTCGGACGGCCTCCACCAGGCCATCGAGGCCAAGGAGGGCGTGAAGATCGAGAACGAGAACCAGACGCTCGCCACGGTCTCGTTCCAGAACTACTTCCGCATGTACTCCAAGCTGTCCGGCATGACGGGCACCGCGGACACGGAAGCCGAAGAATTCGCGAAGATCTACAACCTGGACGTGCGCGTCATCCCGACCAACCGGCCGCCGCAGCGCCGCGATGATCAGGACGTGGTCTACAAGACGGAGCGCGAGAAGTTCGAGGCCGTCGCCGCCCAGATTGAAGAGCTGCACAAGGCCGGTCAGCCGGTGCTCGTGGGCACGGTGTCCATCGCCAAGAGCGAGGTGGTGTCCAACTTCCTCAAGAAGCGCGGCGTGGCCCACAGCGTCCTCAACGCGAAGGCGCACCAGCGCGAGGCGGACATCGTCGCGCAGGCGGGCCGCAAGGGCGCGGTCACCATCTCCACGAACATGGCCGGCCGCGGCACGGACATCCTCCTGGGCGGCAACGCGGAGGTCATGACCAAGAGCGAGATGGGCCCGCCGCCGGAGCCTCCAGAGGCGGTGGACGGTCAGCCCCTGGATCTCACCGCCTACCAGGCGGCCCTGGCGGACTACGAGAAGCGCTTCGCGGAGACCACGGCGAACAACGAGGCGCTCACCCGGCGCGAGCGTGAAGAGGTCATGGCCGCCGGCGGCCTCTACATCATCGGTACGGAGCGCCACGAGTCCCGCCGCGTGGACAACCAGCTGCGTGGCCGCGCCGGCCGCCAGGGTGACCCGGGCGCCAGCCGCTTCTTCCTGTCCCTGGAAGACGACCTGATGCGCATCTTCGGGTCCGAGCGCATCCAGATGCTGATGGAGCGCCTGGGCATGGAGGAGGGCGAGGTCATCGAGCACATCTGGCTCTCGCGCGCCATCGAGAGCGCGCAGAAGCGGGTCGAAGGCCACAACTTCGACATCCGCAAGAACCTGCTCGAGTACGACGACGTGATGAACCAGCAGCGGCGCACCATCTACAAGCTGCGCCGCCAGGTGCTCGCGTCGGGCGCGGGCATCCCGCTCGTGGAGTACGAGGAGGACCTGAAGACGCGCGTGAAGACGCGCTCCGAGCGCGTCATCTCCTGGGCGGACTTCCGGGAGATGGTGCTGGACGCGGTGGAGGACGTCGTCGTGTCCATGACGGACACCTACGCCCCCACGCGCAGCTCCGACACCTGGGACATCGCCTCGCTCTCCAACTCCGTGAAGGAGTCGCTCAACCTGGAGATGGCCTTCGAGGGCATCGGCAACCGGGACGAGCTCCAGGAGCAGATCTACGCGGCGGCGGAGAAGGTCTTCACCGCCCGGGAGCAGGAGTTCGGCGAGGACTTCATGCGCTTCCTGCAGTACCGGTACCTGGCCACCATCGACCAGCTGTGGAAGGACCACCTGCTGGCCATGGACCACCTGCGCCAGGGCATCGGCCTGCGCGGCTACGGCCAGAAGGACCCGAAGCAGGAGTACAAGAAGGAAGGCTACACGGGCTTCATCCAGATGCTGGGCGCCATCAAGACGCAGTTCGTCAGCCAGATGATGCGCGTCCAGGCCCGCTCCGCCTCCAACGCCGCGGAGGAGACCGCCCGCATCCAGCGCCAGCTGGCCCAGCAGCAGAAGAAGGCCGTGGAGGGCCGCGCGGACGCCGAAGGCAAGCTCGAGGAGGCCACCGCCACCCCGGTCGCCCAGCGCGAGGCCGCCGCGGCTCCCAAGCCCGTGGGCCGCAACGAGCCTTGCCCCTGCGGCAGCGGCCGCAAGTACAAGAAGTGCCACGGCGCCAACGAAGCGAACCCCTGAGGCCGCTGAACACCTGACGGAAAAGCGCCCTCCGGCGCGGTCGCCCTCCCTGGAAAGGGGAGCGGGGGCCGCGCCGGTCGTCTTCCTGGCTGGAGGGGAGGGGAGCAGCCCCGGGGCGGTAGGAGCCGGACGGAGGGTGTGCCGAAGCTTGCGCCCCTCTTGAGCGTTCTGCTAAGGACGCCGCGCCCTGTTATGTAGGGGCCGGGCTTCACCGCCCGAGGCAGTCGGCAGCACCGCGGCACCCACTACTCACACGCGTGTCACCGGTCCCCGGTGCCCCTCCACGGTGGAAGGGCCAGGACTGGCAGCTGTCTTCAACGCGCGTGGCGGAACAACCGGAAGGTACAAGCACCATGGATCAGCAGGATACGCAGACGCAGGCCCAGGCGATGGCCGCTGCCAGCGGCATCACGATGCGCCAGCTCCTCGAGGCGGGCGTTCACTTCGGTCACCAGACCAAGCGCTGGAACCCGAAGATGAAGCCCTACATCTTCGGCGCCCGTAACGGCATCTACATCATCGACCTGCAGAAGACCGTGACCATGGCCCGCGCGGCCTTCCGCTTCGTGGCGGACATCACGGCGCGCGGCGGGTCCGTGCTCTTCGTCGGCACCAAGAAGCAGGCCCAGGACGTCATCCAGGAGGAGGCCGCCCGCGCCGGTCAGTTCCACGTCACCAGCCGCTGGCTGGGTGGCACGCTGACGAACTTCAAGACCATCAAGCAGGGCATCGACCGCCTGAAGACGCTTGAGAAGATGGCCGAGGACGGCACCTTCGAGGTGCTGCCCAAGAAGGAAGTCGCCCAGCTGGAGCGCGAGCGCGAGAAGCTGGAGAAGAACCTGGGCGGCGTGAAGAACATGGCGAAGCTGCCCCGCTGCGTGTTCGTCATCGACCCGAAGAAGGAGCACATCGCCATCCACGAGGCCACCCGCCTGGGCATCCCGGTGATCGGCCTGGTGGACACCAACTGCGATCCGGACGGCATCGACTTCGTCATCCCGGGCAACGACGACGCCATCCGCTCCATCAAGCTCTTCACGTCGAAGATCGCCGACGCGTGCCTCGAGGGTGCGGCGCGCTACCGTGCGTCCGGCGCCGCCGAGCGCGACGAGCAGGAGGAGCGCGAGGGCCGTGACGACCGCGGCGACCGCCGTGACGACCGCCGGGGTCCGCGCCGTGGCGACCGCCGCGACGACCGCCGTGACGACCGCCGGGGTGGCGGTGACCGTGGCGGTGAGCGCCGCGGCCCCGTCGTGGAGATGAAGGCCACCGCGGCCCCCACGGAGCAGGCGCCCGAGGGTGGCGGCGAGACCGCGCCGGCGGAGTAACCGCCCGGCCTCTTCGCTTTCCCAACGCGGTATCCGGAGTTCGGCCGGGCGGCACCTCTCAAGGCCCGCTGTCCGGCCGTCTCCATTTTCTACGTCTTAGGCTTCAGTCCCCAGAAACCCCAGTCCTCCGCCCCCTGCGCACGTCGCCGGGCTCGGAGCCGATGAAGAAAGAGACACGACATGGCTGAGATCACCGCCCAGATGGTGAAGGACCTCCGCGAGCGCACCAACGCGGGCATGATGGACTGCAAGAAGGCGCTGGCCGAGTCCGGTGGCGACTTCGAGAAGGCCGCGGAGTGGCTGCGCAAGAAGGGCATCTCCAAGGCCGAGGGCAAGGCCGGCCGCGTCGCCGCCGAAGGCATCGTGACCTCCTACATCCACGGCGGCCGCATCGGCGTCATCGTGGAGGTCAACTGCGAGACGGACTTCGTCGCTCGCAACCCGGACTTCCAGGACCTGGCGAAGGAAGTGGCCATGCAGATCGCCGCGGCCGGCCCCAAGTTCGTCCGCCGCGAGGAGGTCCCCACCGAGGCGATGGACAAGGAGAAGGAGATCCAGCGCGAGCTGCTCAAGCAGCAGGGCAAGCCCGAGGCGATGCTGGAGAAGATCCTCGTGGGCAAGATGGAGAAGTACTACGAGGGCGTCTGCCTGGTGGACCAGCTCTGGGTGAAGGACGACAAGAAGAAGGTCGGCGAGATGATCAACGAGCGCGCCGCCAAGATTGGCGAGAAGGTCTCCGTGCGCCGCTTCGTCCGCTACGAGGTGGGTGAGGGCATCGAGAAGAAGAAGGACGACCTGGCCGCCGAGGTCGCCAAGACGCTGGGCCAGGCCTAAGCGCCTTTCGCCGCACCGCAGCTCCCTTCGGGCCGCGTGCCTGGGGCTCTTCCTCACAAGGGGAAGGGCGCCGGGAACGCGGCCCTTGGTATTCCAGGACCCGTCTTCTTCGCGTCCGTCCGCCCGGCATCTGACGGTGCGGCGCGCGTCACGACTTCCGTCGTTGCCTGAGCGCGGGGCGGGGGATAGAAGCGGTCGCGTATGTCCGAATCCACCTCTCCCTACAAGCGCATCCTCCTCAAACTGTCGGGCGAAGCCCTGATGGGCGAGGGGAAGTACGGCATCCACCCGCCCACCCTCACGCGCATCGCGGAGGAAGTCGCGGAGCTCTCCAGAACGGGCCTGGAAATCGCCCTCGTGATTGGCGGCGGCAACATCTTCCGCGGCGTCGCGGGCGCCACGGAGGGCATGGACCGCGCGAGCGCGGACTACATGGGCATGCTCGCCACCTGCATCAACTCCATGGCGCTGCAGGACTCGCTGGAGAAGCAGGGGCTGAAGACGCGCGTGCAGTCCGCCATCAAGATGGAGCAGATCGCCGAGCCCTACATCCGCCGGCGCGCCGTGCGGCACCTGGAGAAGGGCCGCGTCGTCATCTTCGCCGCGGGCACGGGCAACCCCTACTTCACCACCGACACGGCCGCGTCGCTGCGCGCGATGGAAATCAACGCGCAGGTCATCCTCAAGGCCACCAAGGTGGACGGCGTCTACAACGCGGACCCGAAGAAGGACCCGACCGCGAAGCGCTACCGGTCGCTCACGTACATGGACGTCCTCAAGCAGAACCTCAACGTGATGGACTCCACGGCCATCTCGCTGTGCATGGACAACAAGCTGCCCATCATCGTGTTCGACCTGGGCACGCGCGGGAACATCCAGCGCGCCGTCACGGGCCATGGTGAGTTCGGCACCGTCGTCGGCGCGGCCGAGACGGTCTGGGCCTAGGGACGCCACGGACGGGACTGACAACAACCCCACTTCTCACAGGAGACGCACAATGGCTGACGCGGCGGATCTGAAGGGCCGTATCGACAAGTCGGTGGAAGACCTCAAGCGGGAGCTGGCCAAGGCGCGCACCGGCCGCGCGAACACCAACATCCTGGACGGCATCAAGGTGAACCAGTACGGGACGCCCACGCCGCTCAACGGCGTGGCCAGCATCAGCGCGCCCGAGCCCCGCCTCATCGTCATCAAACCCTGGGACAAGGGCGTGCTGAAGGACATCGAGAAGGCCCTGCGTGAGGCGAACCTCGACGTCAACCCGATGAACGACGGCGAGATGATCCGCCTGCCCTTTCCTCCGCTCACCGAGGAGACGCGCAAGAAGATCGCGAAGCAGGTGAAGGAGAAGGGCGAGGAGCACAAGGTCGCCATCCGCAACATCCGCCGCGACGCGAACGAGGCCCTCAAGGCTCAGCTGAAGGACAAGAAGATCACCGAGGACGACCTCAAGCGCCGCACGGACGAGGTCCAGAAGGCGACCGACGCCGGCATCAAGGCGGTGGACGACCTGGTGGCCAAGAAGGAGAAGGAAGTGATGACGGTTTGAGCCGTCTCACCCCTGGAAGCCCGTGGCCTTCAAGCCACGGGCCTTCAGGACGGTTTCTTCAGGACGGATAGACGAGCGGCTCGCCGGTGAGGTGCCGCACCACGTCCGAGACGAAGGCGAACAGCTCCAGCCCCTTGCCCTTGTCGTCCTTCCAGGCGCGCGAGGCGTCGTCGTGGCTGAAGTGGATGCCCTGGCCCTGGCCGGCCACCCAGATCTGCCAGACGGCGCGCTGGGTGTTGATGATGCACTTCTCGCCGGACGCGGCCGTGAGCGTCACCTTGTCCCCGGTGGCTTCGGCTTCCAGCACGTCCGGGTCGAAGGTGTCCGCGGCCGCCAGGATGCGCTTGAACGCGGCGGCCACGAGGGAGTTGTAGCGGGCTTCGTCCATCATGGCCGCGCTCCCGGACGTCACTGGATGACGTCGAGGACCTGCTGGCCGGGGGCCGAATAGAACAGGAACTTCAGGTGCTGCGCCGGGGGGTTCTCCCCCTTCTCACCGGGCACCTGGTCTTCCGTGCTGGTGGGCGTGTCCGGCCACTCCATGGCGATGACCGTGCCCGGGTTCACCGGCTTGGGGAAGGACTGCATCCCCAGGAGGTGCGCCGCGAGCGCGCCCATGGAGGGCTGGTGGCCCACCAGGACGAGGTTCTCGTCGGAGTACTCCTTGAGCACGGGCTCCACCGCGCCCACCGGCATGTCCGGCAGCAGGCAGCGGTGCACCCGCAGGAGGCCTTCATGCTTCACGGAGTTGGAGAGGATCTGCGCCGTCTGCACCGTGCGCACCAGCGGGCTGGTGAGGATGAGGCTGATGGGCCCCATGCGCTCCGACAGCGACGCGAAATGCGCTGCGACGTTCGTACGGGCCTTCGCGGTCAGCGCGCGCGCCTCGTCGCCGAGCCCCTCGGGGATCTCTGCGTCCGCATCGCCGTGCCTTACCAGGAAAATCCTCAAAGTCCCTCCACCGATCGCGACAGGACCGCGGTTCGTACATGACCGTGGCCCGGTTGGTCAAAGGTAATGAGTCGAATGTTCAGTGCCCGGAACAGCCTGCCCATCGCGGGCGTTCGGGAACCGCCGTTCGCGGGGCCAGCCGGAGCATACACTGGGCACCCATTGGCGGTTACGGGAGGTGGCATGCGCAAGTCGTGGGGGTGTCTGGCCGTCGTCCTGGCCCTGTCCGCCTGTCGCAAGGATGCGGCGGAAGGCCCGGAAGGGGGCGGTGACGCCAGGGGGACGGTCGCCCGCCTGGAAGGTGGGGAGGCCGGGGAGGACGCGCTGTCCGGTCCCTACACCGTGACGAAGGAGAAGCTGGAGGCGTACGTCGGCTACCAGCGCAAGATGCTGGAGGTGTACGGGTCGCTGATGCGCAGCCTGCAGGACATGGGGCCGCTGCTGGATGCGGGCACGCCCCAGGCGATGGAGAAGGCCAGGAGCGGCCTGAAGCTCATCGAGCGCAAGGCGCAGGCGGAGGCCGACGCTCGCCAGGCGGCCGGGCTGTCCACGGACGAGGTCAACCGCATCGCGGAGGTCGTCACGGCCGTCATCAGCCAGCGGCAGATGGGGCGCACGCTCCAGTACGAGGAGGAGCTCAAGAAGCTGGAGGCGCTCCAGGCCCGCATGCCGGAGGAGCAGCAGAAGGAGCTGGCGCCGCAGGTGGAGTCCATGCGGCTCCAGGTGGAGACCTTCCAGAAGCTCCCGGAGGCGCGCCGGGAGTTCGGCGACGCCAACGTGGACGTGGTGCTGTCCCGCGAGGCCGACCTGACGAAGAACTACCAGGACATGCTCAAGGCCTTCGCGGGCGTGCGGCGGTAGCTACACCCGCTTGAGCTGGGGCGCCTTCTTCAACAGCTGCGCGAGGAAGGCGTCACCCTGCTTCTCCAGCACCGTGTTGCCGCGCAGGCGCTGGTTCAGGCTGACGAAGTCCACGTGGTCCAGCCGTTGGTCCTGGTTGTAGCAGGAGAAGACCCACGTCTCCTTGCCGGTGACCGGGTCCACGTGCCGCTGGAGGCACTGGGCGCAGATCTCCTTCATCATGCACTGCATGGGGGAGTTGATGGACCCGATGGCCTCGTGCCCCGGCTTGAGGAACGGCTGGAGCACGCCGTGCCGCGCCTCCGCCACCGCGCGCATCATCCGGTCCGAGCCGATGGCGATGATGCGGTCCACCTGGCTCAGGGAGATGACGGGCTTCACGCCCAGCTTCCCTTCCGCGTACGCCACCATGGCCTGCACCACGTTGCCCCGGAAGGCCGCGTCCTGCGCGCGGCGCACGTCCAAGAGGTCGCCGGAGTCCACGGACCAGATGACCTGGTCGGTGCCGGCTTCAATCTCATCCTGCTTGAACGCGTCCGATTTCAGCCGGTAGCCCGCGAAGTACACCACGCGGCAGCCCGCGGCCTTGAGCGAGCGCGCGATGGAGAAGAGCACCGCGTTGCCCAGGCCTCCGCCCACCAGCACCACCGTCTCGTTGTGGCCAAGCTCCGTGGGCGCGCCCGTGGGGCCCATCAGCACGACGGGTTCGCCGGGCTTGAGCGCCGCGCACAGGCGGGAGGAGGAGCCCATCTCCAGCACGATGGTGCCCATCAGGCCCTTCTCCTTGTCCACCCACGCGCCCGTGAGGGCCAGGCCCTCCATGGTGAGGCGCACGCCGTCCACGAGCGGCGCGTTCCGCTCGAAGTTCTGGAGCCGGTAGAACTGGCCGGGGGAGAAGTGGCTGGCGGCGAAGGGCGCCTTCACCACCACCTCCACGATGGTCGGCGTGAGCCGGTTCACTCCGACGACGGTGGCGAGGAGGGCCTCGTCCAGCTTCGCGAAGTGGGCGGCGCGCTTCGACTCGCGCGCGTCCTGCGCGGCCGTGTCGTGGAAGTCCAGGCCCGCGACCTCCTTGGCGAACAGGCGCGCCACCTGCGGGTGGCCGTCCTTCGCGCTGGCCATGGCCTTCACCACGTTGCCCGCGTAGGTCGGGTGGTTGTCGCCGTAGAAGGACACGAAGCGGCCGTCGCGCTGGTAGGACGTGAAGAAGCCCACCTTCGCCTCGGGGTCCTCCTGGGCCTCCACGGGCTGGAGCTTGAAGCCGGCTTCCGAGCCCGGGTCCTCCACCAGCTCGTGCCCCTGGAAGTACTCCTTCGCCTCGTCGAGCTGGAAGGTGCCCGGGTACTCCTTCTCGTAGGTGACGTTGGGGGACGTGCCCGCGGCCACGCAGACCGTCTTCGCGGGCAGCTCGAAGAACTGGCCGCTTCCCTTGAGCTTGCCGTCCACCGTCACCATGCGCTCGAAGCGGATGGCGCGCACCGCGCCCGAGTCGTCCTGCAGCGCCTCCGTGGGGCTCATCCGCTCGATGAAGCGGATGCCCTCCTCCAGCGCCTTGGAGACCTCTTCGTGGTTGAGGCGGTAGGCCGGGGACTCCGTGAGGCCCCGGCGGTACACCAGGCTCACGCCGCCCCACGCACGCACCAGGTGGATGAAGTCCGGCGCGCGGCCCTCCGCGTGGGCCCTCTGGCGCTCCGCGCGGATGGCGCGGCCGTGCTCCAGGAAGGTCTGGTAGGTGGCGCGCTCCTCGGCGTCCAGGCGCGCGAGGACGGCGGCCTCACCCAGGTCCGCCACCAGCTTCTCGTGGCGCTCCAGCGTCTTCTCCACCTGCACCGGGTAGTACGCCATCAGCTCCGTGGCGGTGTCGATGCCAGTGAGGCCGCCGCCGATGACGATGGCGGGCAGCTGCACCTGGAGGTTCGCCAGTGAGTCGCGCTTGAAGGCGCCCGAGAGCTGCAGCGCCATCAGGAAGTCGGACGCCTTGCGGATGCCCCGGATGAGGTTGTTCTTCATCCCGATGATGGTGGGGCGGCCCGCGCCCGCGGCGATGGCCACGTGGTCGAAGCCCAGCGCCCACGCGTCCTCCACCGTCAGCGTGCCGCCGAAGCGGATGCCGCCGTAGATGCGCATGCCCTCCCTGCGCGCGAGCGTCAGGTGGATGAGCGTGAGGAAGTTCTTGTCCCAGCGCACGGTGATTCCGTACTCGGACACGCCGCCGAAGCCCTCCAGCACGCGCTCGTCCAGCTCGCGCGTCAGCTTGCTCCAGTCGCGGATGGGCTGGAGCGCGTGGCCGCCGCGGCCCACCAGCTCGTCGGGGAACGGCTCAATCTTGAGGCCGTCCACGCCGGTGACGGCGAAGCCTTCGTTGAGCAGGTAGTGCGACAGCGTGTAGCCGGCGGGGCCCAGGCCCACCACCATCACGTTGCGGCCCACGTAGGGCAGCGCGTACGGGCGGCGGATGTTGAGCGGGTTCCAGCGCGTGAGCAGGCCGTGGATTTCGAAGCCCCAGGGCAGGTCCAGCACGTCCGTGAGCGTGGCCGTCTCCGCCAGCGGGATGTTCACCGGCTCCTGCTTCTGGAAGATGCAGGCCTTCATGCAGTCGTTGCAGATGCGGTGGCCGGTGCCCGCGCACATGGGGTTGTCCAGCGTCACCATGGCCAGCGCGGCCACGGAGTCACCCTCGCGCTTGAGCGCGTGTGCTTCGGAGATGCGCTCGTCCAGCGGACAGCCGGTGAGCGGGATGCCCAGCGGGTTCTTCTTGAACGAGTGCCCCTCCGCCACCGGGTCCTTCGCGGGGAAGCCCTTGCTGCATGAGTCCTTCTGCCGCTCGTGGCAGATGACGCAGTAGTCCACCTCGTTCATCACGTCGCGCGGGGTGCCCCGGCGGTCGGTGAGCTTGAAGCCGTCGCGGTGGCGCAGGTGGTGCGCCAGCCCCTCCGTCTTCTCCTCCATCCGCGCGTCCGGGCGCTGCAGCTGCACCAGCTGGTCGAACACCAGCGGCCTGGGCAGCCTGAGCGTGGGCCAGGTGTGGAAGAGGGCCTTGGTCTCCGGGTGCAGCGCGCGGGCGTACGTCCACCGGTCCGCCAGCGACAGCAGCGCGCGCACGGACTGGAGCTCCGCCGCGTCGTCGCCCTTCGTCACCAGGCTGGAGCCGAACGCTTCCATGCCCTCGGGGGTGGCGGTGAGCGCGGCGCGCAGGGCGGCCCAGCGCTCACGCAGGGCGGGGGCGCGCTCCTGGCTCGCGGGGGGCAGGTTGCCGGAGTAGAGCCGCTCCAGGTCGAGCAGCGTGAGGATGGACTCCGCCAGGCCCCGCTCCAGGTCGTCCTGCGCGAGCGCGTCCGGGAAGCCCAGCCGCATGAGCAGGCGCATGCGCTCGTCCAGCGACGGGAACTCCGCGAGCGCCGGGCGGTCCTGCGCGCCCTTCTTGAAGACACGGCGCGTGATGAACTCGCGCTTGAAGTCGAAGAGGGGCAGCTCGCCGCGCAGGTGGCGCGCCAGCCGCTCGGACTCCGGCGTGATGCCGAAGAGCGTGGCGATGAATCGCGAGACGTGGCGGGCCACCTGGATGAGCAGCTCGGACTCCGCCGGGCCGGAGAGGCTGGTGCCTCCGGACCCGCGGTAGGCATCAAAAGCCTGGAACAGGTCGGGCGCATCGTCCTGGAGTCGCGCGTCGAAGCGCTCCGCCAGCCGGCGCAGGCCACTGGGGCGGTACAGGTCTTCGAAGGAGAAGCCCGGGAGGCCCAATTGGAGCGCCGGAGCAGGGGTGGAGGCGGGGTCGTTCAAGGCGCGCATGTCACGGGGCTTCGAGGGGGATGGGAGGCAGGCAGCTTAGGGCCTGGAGGCTGTCGGGTGCGACGGACGTCATGGGCCGGATTTGCCCTGCCCGACGTGTTGAGGCGGTGGGGCTCTGCGGCTACGGTGCGCCGCCATGATGGACAACGCCGCTCGCCGTGCCTCCGAACCGCACCTGGCCCCCGTGCCGGATGCCTGTTACCTGTGCAAGGGAGGGCGCCTGCGGCTGCGTCACCGGGCGCGCGGCGGAGCCCAGGCCCAGGGCGCGGCGGCCTACAACTGCACGTCCTTTGGCCACCGGAGCCACCCGCCCATCTGGGGCTGCGAGGACTGCGGGATGATGTTCCAGTGGCCCCTCTTGTCCCCGGACACGCTGCTCCAGGCGTACCAGGACGTGGAGGACCCGCTCTACGTCGCGGAGAGGGACAACCGCTACCACACCTTCCGCCGCGTGCTGCGCGAGCTGGGCCCGGCCCGGGACCGCACGCTGTTGGATGTGGGGGCCTACTGCGGCTACTTCCTGGACGTGGCGCGCGAGGCGGGCTTCCGCCCGGAGGGGCTGGAGCTGTCTCGCTGGGCGGCCGGCAACGCGCGGAGCCTGGGCTTCACGGTGCACGGCGTCCCCTTGCGGGAGCTGGCGGCGAAGGGCCTTCAGTACGACGTGGTGACGCTGTGGGACGTGGTGGAGCACTTCGCGGACCCACGCGAGGAGCTCAAGGCGGCGCTCAAGCTGGTGCGCCCCGGCGGCCGCGTCTACCTGTCCACCATCGACGCGGGCAGCCTGCTGGCGCGCCTCATGGGCGGGCAGTGGCCGTGGCTGATGGACATGCACCTCTTCTATTTTGGCCGCCGCACCCTGGCGATGCTGCTGGAGGAGGTGGGCTTCCGCGTCACGGACGTCCGGACGTACACGCACATCATCTCCGCGGACTACCTGCTGCGGAAGGTGGGCGCGAGCTTCACGCCCTCGGCGCCGGTGCTGGAGTTGGTGCGGCGGGGCGTGCCGTCCAGTTGGTCCATCCCGTTCAACCTGGGCGACAACATGCTGATGGCCGCCGAGCGGCCCCTCTGAAGCCGTCCCTCGCGCCTATGTCCCCCTTGATGCGGCGGGTGCTGCACCCGCTGGTGCTGCTCACGTTCTTCGCGCTGTCGGCGTTCCACACCTGGCCGCTCGTGTCCCAGATGAAGGGGTACGTGATGGGCGGACGCGAAGACGTCTACATGAACATGTGGCACCTGTGGTGGATGCGGCAGGCCCTCTGGGTGCAGCCGCAGAACCCCTTCTTCGCGCCCCTCCTCCACTGGCCATTGGGTGCCGAGCTGTACTGGCACACGCTGGCGCCCGCGAAGACGCTGTGGGGCGTGGTGCTGCTGCCGTTCATGTCCGTGGAGACGGCGTACAACGTGGTGCTGTTCGGCTCGTTCGTGCTGACGGGCTACACGTCGTGGCTGCTCTTTCGCTACCTGCTGGAGCGCGCGGGCCATGGGCCCTGGCTCGCGGCGGCGGCGGCGCTGGCGGGCGCGTGCGCGTTCAACTTCTCGCGCTACCACCTCACCCACGCGACGGCGCACCTGAACCTCTCCGCGCTGGAGGGACTGCCGCTCTACCTGCTCTTCTTCTTCCGCTGGCTGGACGAGGGCAAGCGCAAGTGGCTGGTGGGGCTGGCGCTGTGCGCGTTGTACGTGCTGCTGTGTGACTACTACTACCTCGTCTACATCGCGCTCTTCTCGCTCCTGTGGGTGGTGGCGGAGCGGTGGAAGCGGGGGCCGCTTTTGTCCCTGGACACGTGGAAGGACCCGCTCGTGCGCCGGGCGGCGGTGGCGGGAATCACGGCGGGGCTCGCGTGCGTGCCGCCCATGGTGCCGCTGCTCCTGCATGCGTTCCCCGCGCCGCTGCAGATCCACCACGGGGACTCCGACTACTTCACGGACCTGTACGCGTTCTTCATCCCGGACACGCGCTCGGCGTGGATGACGGAGCTGCCCGCGCAGGCGCGGGAGTTCTCGCTGAACGTCATGCGCATGAAGATGTCGACCAACGCGGAGGAGACCGGCACGTTCCTGGGCTGGCTGACGCCGCTGCTGGCCGTCTTCGCGCTGTGGCGGGGTGTGCCGGAGGGGCGCCGGTGGCTGGGGCTGGGGCTGGGCTTCGCGGTGCTGTCCATGGGCACGGTGCTCAACATCGGCCTGGAGGACCGGGTGTCGCCGGTGGTGCTGCTCATCGTCACCTTCCTCGTGGTGGCGCTGGTGCCCGCGTGGCGGGAGCGGGTGTGGCGGCGGGACGTGCTGCTGCTCTTGGGGCTGGCCGTGTACCTGTCGCTGTCAGAGCCGCTGACGGCGTTCAACGTGCCGCTCAAGGTCCAGATTCCGCTGCCGTACGTCGTGTTCAAGCACGTGGTGCCGCTGTTCTCACGCGGGGGCATGCCCGTGCGCTTCATCCTGCTCACGCTCCTGTCGCTGTCCGTGCTGGTGGCGTTCGCCGCGGCGCATGCGGGCGCGTGGGCGTCCCGGCGTGATGCGCGGCTGGGCGTGGCGGTGGCGCTCGCGGTGGCGCTGGTTCCGAACGTGGAGTACCGGGGCCTCCAGATGGTGGTGACCGCCGTTCCCCGGCTGCCGCCGGTGTTCGACGAGATTCGCGACGCGCCCATGCCCGCGGCGGTGCTGACGGACAACGTGCAGGGGCAGTGGGAGCAGATGTTCCACGGCAAGCCGGTGTCCTACGCCCGGCTGTCCCGGCTGCCGGTGCGCGAGTCGGCGCTGGTGAACTCGCGGCTCATCCGCGCGGCGGAAGGGATGCGCAACGCGTTCGGCACCGTCACGCCGGAGGAGCGCGAGGAGATGCGGCGCTACCTGAAGGAGCACCACTTCAAGTGGTACGTGACGCACTTCTTCCACCCCATCCGCCACCAGTTCATCACGGACGAACTGGGCGGCGAGATGGTGCACCAGGACGGCTACGTCACCGTGTACCGCTTCCCCTGAGCGGGGCGCTCACTCGCATTCAGCGTACTGGACGTCCGTGCGCTCCACGGCGCTCGCGGACACGGCGCTGTCCTTCACGGTCACGGTGACGCTCTCGTCCGCGGACAGCATGGAGCCGCACTCGGCGGAGGCGTTGGCGGAGCAGTGGCGGGTGAGGACCATCTTGCCGTCGTCCTCCTGCGTTTCGATGCTCGTGCCGTCGCAGCGGTAGGAGGTGGGGCCCGAGCCCGGGTCGTTTCCGCTGACGTCCAGGTCGCCCTCGGCGTCCTCCGTGGCGAGGACCTCGCCGTCCTTGCCGAAGAGGACGAAGTGGAACCGGGTCCGGGAGATGGAGTCTCCGCGTCCCTCCTCGTCGGGGGACTCGCTCTCCTCCTGGGTGAACACGCGCAGGGCCTCACCCGCGGACAGCTTGAGGACCTCGTCCCGGGCCAGCAGCGGGGAGTCCGGTGGCTTGGGGCAGGCGAGCTTCTTCGCGGCGAGCTTCACGGGGCGGGAGTAGGTCCCCGGGGCGAGCCGCTTGAGGTGTTCGAGGACGGGGCCGGCGTCGTCGGAAGTGCACGTGCCCACGAGCCAGACCCAGAAGCCGGGCTTGAGGCCCGGGACCGTCTTGCTCTCGACGAGTTTGGGGTGGCCGTCCGGAAGGGAGAGGCCCGTCTTCTCGAGCAGCCTCCCGAGGTCGGCCCAGGTGTCCCGCTGGGCTTCGGCCTCGGCCTTGTCCTTGGAGCCCTTCCAGATGAGCGCGACGGGCTTGCCCGCGGCTTCCGCTTGGAATGCTCCGGTGAAGGCCAGCAGGCCCAGGACGACGATGCATGAACGCATGGCGGTTCCCCCTCGCGGTGCATGACCGCACCGCCCGCGATGCTAATGCTTCTTCGGTCCACCGCGCTTCGGGCGCGAGCCGCGCGGGGCAGGGGAGGCGGGGGGAGTCGTGCCTTCCGTCCGGGGCGCCTGCTCGCGGGGGGCCTTCGCGACCCGTGCCTTCCTGGACCGGGGGGGCTTCGCCGGCTTCGGCGGACGGGCCTGCTCGGCCTGCGGCGGCTTCCGCGGACGCCCGTAATCGATGGCCGGCAGAGGCCTCTCTCTGGGCGCGCGGCCTTCACCC